>NZ_JBHWYY010000016.1:0-70761 GCF_042728595.1 Isoptericola sp. NPDC060185
GAGACAGCCGTCGCGCCATCGGCGCGGATGGCGCGACGGATCGCTTGCTCGAGGCGGGCCGGGGTGTCAGGCGTTCGCGGCCTCGACGAGGTGGGCCAGCGCGGCGCGGTCGAACCCGGCGAGCCCGAAGTCCGCGATGACGGCCAGGGGCATGTCCGTGGCCATGGCGAGCATCGTCGGGTCGAGCGGCGTCGCCTCGAGCGCGGGCCGGATCGCGGCCGCGGCGACGGGGTGCGCCAGCGCCTCGCCGAGGGTGGACAGCTCGTGCAGCGGGAGCGTCACGTCCTCGCCGACGACGTCCACGACGAGCTCGGCGCGCAGGTCGCGCGACGACGCGCCGACCCCGATCCGGAACTCGCCGCCCTCGAGCACCCAGCGGCGCAGCACGGGGTGCCAGTACGACAGGTCGCGGGCGTCGAGGTCGAGCGTCACCACCTGGGACGCGCCGGGCTCGAGGAACACCTTGGCGAACGCCTTGAGCTCGCGCTCGGGGCGCTGCACCTGGGCCTGCGGGTCGCCCACGTACACCTGGACGACCTCGGCGCCCGCAGCGGCGCCGGTGTTCGTCACGCGCACCGCCACGCGCACGCGGGCGTCCGCCCCGGCGCCGGTGACCTCGGCGGTGGCGTCGTCGTAGGCGAACGTCGTGTAGGTCAGGCCGTGCCCGAACGGGTAGGCGACGCCGACCTTGCGGGCGTCGTACCAGCGGTAGCCCACCAGCACGCCCTCGCCGTAGCGGACGTGGCCGAGCTCGCCCGGGAAGTTCCCGAACGCCGGGGTGTCCTCGAGGCGCAGCGGCAGCGTCTCGGTGAGGCGGCCGGACGGCGCGACGGCGCCGGTGAGGACGTCGACGACGGCGGAGCCGCCGGCCTGCCCGCCGAGCCAGCCGGTGAGCAGCGCGGGCACGGCGTCCTGCCAGCCGGCGACGGAGATCGCGGAACCGCCCGCGAGGGCGACGACGACCCGCGGGTTGACCGCCGCGACGGCCTCCAGCAGCGCCACCTGGTCGGCGGGGAGGTCGAGGTGGTCGCGGTCGTAGCCCTCGGACTCGTAGGCGGCGGGCAGGCCGAGGAACACCAGGACCGTGCCCGCGCCGCGCGCGGTCTCGACGGCCTCGGCGACCAGGGCCTCGGCCGGCCGGTCGTCGTCGGGGCCCTCGGCGAGGGGGTAGCCGGGGGCGAACGGGACGTCGGCCCCCGCCGCCTCGCGGAGCGCGGTGAGGGCGTCGTCGAGCCGGGTCGGGTTGACCTGCGAGGAGCCGGCGCCCTGGTAGCGCGGGGTGCGCGCGAGCTCGCCGACGACGGCGACGCCGGCGAGCGCCTCGGGCGCCAGGGGCAGCAACGGCGCCGTGCCGGTCGGGCTGTCGACGGCGTCGTTCTTGAGCAGCACCGTGCCCGCGGCGGCGGCCTCGCGGGCCAGCGCGTGGTGGGCGTCGACGTCGAACGTCCCGGGGGCCTCGGCTGCCGGGAGCGACCGGGCGACGAGCCGCAGCACGCGGCGGGCGGCGGCGTTCACGAGGGCCTCGTCGAGCGCGCCGGAACGGACGGCGGCGACGACCTCGGCGTCGGTGCGGCCGCCCGAGGACGGCATCTCCAGGTCGAGGCCGGCGGCGACCCCGGCGACCCGGTCGCGCACGGCGCCCCAGTCGGAGACGACGAGGCCGTCGAAGCCCCACTCGTCGCGGAGCACGGTGGTCAGCAGCCAGTCGTGCTGCGAGGCGTAGACGCCGTTGACCTTGTTGTAGGCGCACATGACGGTCCACGGCCGCGACCGCCTGACGACCCGCTCGAAGGCCGGCAGGTAGATCTCGCGCAGCGTGCGCTCGTCCACGTCGGCGGACACGCGCATCCGGTCCGCCTCCTGGTTGTTGGCGGCGAAGTGCTTCAGCGAGGTCCCGACGCCCTGGGACTGGATGCCGTCGACGAGCGCGGCGGCGAGGTCGCCGGCCACCACCGGGTCCTCGGAGAAGTACTCGAAGTTGCGCCCGCACAGCGGCGACCGCTTGATGTTCACGCCCGGGCCCAGCAGGACGGCGACGTCGTTCGCGCGGGTCTCGCGGCCGAGCGCCTCGCCGACGCGGCGCAGCAGGTCGGCGTCCCAGCTGGACCCGAGCGCGGCGGCCGTGGGGAAGCAGGTGGCGGGCACGCTGGCGCCCAGGCCCAGGTGGTCGGCGGACTCGTCCTGCTTGCGCAGGCCGTGGGGGCCGTCGGTGACCATGACCGACGGGACGAGGGTCTCCCCGTCGCGCTCGACGGGCTGGGTGTGCCAGAAGTCGAGGCCGGACAGCAGGGACGCCTTCTCCTCGAGCGTGAGGGACGCGAGCACGCGCTCGACGTCGAACGGCGCGCCCGGGGTGGCGGGGGAGGTGGTGGCGGGCGTGCTGGCTGGCGCGGTCTGGTCGAGGGTCACGGTGGGCGCTCCAAGGGTCGGCGACGGTACGACGGAGCCAGCGTAACAAGAACCCTACCGTTCGGTAGGAAACGTGATCGCCGCCGTCTCCGACGCGCGTGCGCTCGGCGCGCCCCGGTCAGATCGCGGCGGACCAGCGACGCTCGACGACGTCCCGCACGCCCGTCGCCAGGGTGCGGGTCATGCCGTCGGGCCCCAGGCCCGCCGACGAGAGGAACTGCTCGCGGGCGGAGTCGTCGTCGAGCACCCAGGTGACGAGCTCCTCGGCGCCGTCGGCGCGCAGCCGGTCCACCGCCGCCGACAGCAGGCGCGACCCGTGGCCGCCGCGCTGGTGGCGGGGCTCCACCTCGAGCCCCACGAGCTGGCCGGGACCGACGGCCGCGAACCCCACGACCTCGGCGCCGTCGAGCGCGACGAACACCGCGAAGCCGGGCCCGGGCGGCGCGGTGATCGCCTGCGACCAGCGCTCGCGCATCGTCGCGACGTCGAGCGCGTCGACGACGCCGTCGCCGAGCGCCGTCTCGTGCGCCCGCCGCCACGCGGACACCTGGACGCGGGTCACCGCGTCCTCGTCGCCGGGGACGGCCGGGCGGACCGAGACGTCGGCCGTCTCGCGGAAGAGTGCCATCGGGCCACCCTAGTGAGTTCGGGGCGGGGTCCGGCGCAGGGTCCGGGGCGGCTCCCGGGCGGTCCGAGACCGGGAACAGCGCCTCAGCCCCAGCCGAGGGCGCGCAGGCCCGCCGCGGTGGCGGCCGCGAGCACGACGACGAGGATGAAGGGCGCGCGCAGCGCGAGGGCGATCGCCGCGACGGCGAGCGCGGGCACCCGGGCGTCCACGGCGAGGGCCTGCCCGTCCGCGAACGTCTGGACGACGACGAGGGAGACCAGCAGCGCCACGGTGACGAGCGTCGAGGTGCGCTGCACCCGCTCGGTGGCGAGCCAGTGCTCGGGCACGAGGTGGCCGGCGAGCTTGAGCGCGAAGCTGAGCAGGGACGCGACGAGCACGGTCACCCACAGCACGGTGGTGGTCATGCGGCCTCCTTCCGGCCGTCGGCGGGGCGCGGTCCGGCGACGGCCCCGACGACGATCGCGGCGGCGGCCGCGGCAAGCACGGGCAGCCCTGCGGGCACCAGGGGGATCAGCGCGGCGGTCACGGCGACGGCGATCGCGGCGACGACCTGCGCCTGCCGCGCCGCGAGCCGCGGCCACACGAGGGCGAGGAACGCGGCGCCGGCCGCGGCGTCCAGCCCCCAGGCGCGCGGGTCGCCGAGCGCGTCGCCGGCGAGCGCGCCCAGCAGGGTGAACGCGTTCCACAGGACGAAGACGCCGACGCCCGTGACCCAGAACCCGGCGCGCGTCGCGGCCCGCTCCCGCTGCCCGACGGCGACCGCGGTCGACTCGTCGATCGTGAGCTGCGCGGCGGCCAGCCGCCGCCAGCCGCGCACCTCGAGCAGCGGGGCGACGACGGCGCCGTACAGGGTGTTGCGCACGCCGAGCAGGGTGGACGTGGCGATCGCGGCGACGGGGGAGCCGCCGGCGGCGACCACGCCGATGAGCGCGAACTGTGACCCCCCGGAGAAGAGCAGGAGGCTGAGGGCCATCGTCTGCGGCACGCTCACGCCCGCCACGACCGACAGGGCACCGAACGAGATCCCGTACAGGCCGGTGGCCAGCGCGACCGACGCCCCCTGGCGGACGGCGGAGCGCACCGCCGGGTCTCGCCCCTGTCCACGTGTCACGCCGGTAGGAAATCACGGCGCGGCGGCGCCGCGGAAACAGAGCGGTCGCGGCGAGGTGTCGGATCAGAGCGCGACATACACGGTCTCGAGGTACTCCTCGAGGCCCGCCTCGCCGCCCTCGCGCCCGAGGCCGGACTGCTTCATGCCGCCGAACGGCGCGCTCGCGTCCGAGACCATGCCGCGGTTGATCCCGATCATCCCGGCGTCGATCTCGGACCCCACGCGCAGGGCGCGGTCGATGGACGTGGTGTACGCATAGGCGGCGAGCCCGTACTCCGTGTCGTTGGCGAGGGCGATCGCCTCGTCGTCGTCCCCGAACGCGACGACGGGCGCCACCGGGCCGAAGATCTCCTCGCGCACCACCCGCGCGTCCGCGTCGACACCCGCCAGCACGGTGGGCTCGAAGAACGTGCCTGGCCCGTCGGGGCGGCCTCCGCCGGTGAGCACCTGGGCGCCGCGGCCGGTGGCGTCGTCGACGAGCTCGGCGACCTTGGTGACGGCCTTCGCGTCGATGAGGGGCCCGACGTCGACGCGGTCGGAGTCGCCCCGCCCCACCCGCAGACGTGCGAACCGGTCGGCGAGCCGCCGCGCGAACTCGCGGGCGACGGAGTCGTGCACCAGGAAGCGGTTGGCCGCGACGCACGACTGCCCGGCGTTGCGGAGCTTGGCCACGGTGGCGCCGTCGACCGCCGCGTCGAGGTCCGCGTCCGCGAAGACGACGAACGGCGCGTTGCCGCCGAGCTCCATCGAGGTGCGCAGCACCTGGCCCGCCGCCTGGCCCAGCAGGGTGCGCCCGACGGCCGTGGAGCCCGTGAAGGAGAGCTTGCGCAGCCGGTCGTCGCCCAGCAGCGGGGCGACCAGGTCGCCGGAGGTCGCCGTCGGCACGACGTTCACGACGCCGCGGGGCAGGCCGCGCTCGGCGAGCTCGGAGCGGATCACCTCGGCCACGAGCATCGTCGTGAGCGGGGTCTGGTGGGCGGGCTTGACCACGATGGTGCAGCCGGCGGCGAGCGCCGGCCCGATCTTGCGGGTCGCCATCGCGATGGGGAAGTTCCACGGGGTGATCAGGAGCGCCGGGCCGACGGGGCGGCGGTGCACGAGCTGCCGGTTCGCGCCGGCGGGAGCGGTGCACACCAGCCCGTCGGCGCGGACGGCCTGCTCGGCGTACCAGCGCAGGAAGTCCGCGCCGTACGCCACCTCGGCCCGCGCCTCGGCGAGCGGCTTGCCGCACTCGGCGGTGATGAGGGAGGCGAAGGCGTCGGCGCGCGCCACGATCCGCTCGTAGACCGCGCGCAGGAGCTCCGAGCGCTCGCGGGGCGCCACCGCGCGCCACGCGGCCGCGGCGTCGGCGGCGGAGGCGAGCGCCCGCCGCCCGTCCTCGGGCGAGGCGTCCGCGACGTCGAACAGCACCTCGCCGGTGGCCGGGTCGGTGACCTCGAACGTCCGCCCGCCCGAGGCCGCGGTCCACTGCCCGCCTGCGAGCATGCCGGTCGGCAGGTGGGCCACGAGCGCGGGGGAGAGCGAGCTCATGCCCCCGAGTATGCACAGGGCTCGGTCCGCTCGACACGGGGAGCGGACGACCTTCGCCCGCTGCAGGGTCCGCGCAGGTGTCCCTACGATCGACGGGTGGGCGACGGGCGGAGCGAGGGCGCGGTGACGCTGCTGCTGCTCAACGGGCTGCCCGGCGTCGGGAAGTCGAGCGTCGCGACGGCGCTCGCGGCGGGCCGGCCTGGCACGCTCGTGCTCGACGTGGACGTGGTGCGCACCCTGATCTCGGGCGACCCCGCGGGCACCGCGGAGCCGGCCCGGCGGCTCGCCCTCGACATGGCGCGCTCGCACCTGGGCACCGGCGGCGACGTGGTGGTGCCGCAGCTCGTGGCGCGCCCGGACCAGGTGGAGCGGTTCGCGCGGGCCGCCGACGACGGCGGGGCGCGGTTCGCGCACGCGGTCCTGGAGGCCGACCCCGCGACCCTCGCGCGCCGGGTGGCCGACGACGACGCGGCGCACCGGCGGGGCCTGGACGCGGACGCGGTGGCCGCCTACGCCGCGGGCCTGCGCGCGGTCGCGACGCTGCCCGGCGTGGTCCGCGTCGACGCCGGGACGAGCGACGTGGACGCCGTCGCGGGCCGGGTGCGGGCCCTGCTCGACGGGTGATCCCGTCCGCCCTGGGCGGCCGCGCCCGGTACGGTTGCCCTATGACGCTCGCCGCCTCCGCCGCGCGCCCCTTCGGCGCTGTCCTCACCGCGATGGTGACCCCCATGACGCCCTCGGGCGACCTGGACCTGGACGCGGCGGTCAAGGTGGCCAAGCGCCTGGTGGACGACGGCAACGACGGGCTCGTGCTGTCGGGGACCACCGGCGAGTCGCCGACCACCCACGCCCCTGAGAAGGCCGACCTCGTGCGCGCCGTCGTGGACGCGGTCGGCGATCGGGCGTACGTCCTTGCGGGCGCCGGCTCCAACGACACCGTGCACGCCGTGCGCATGGCGGAGCAGGCGGCGGAGGCCGGCGCGCACGGGCTGCTCGTCGTCTCGCCCTACTACTCGCGTCCGTCGCAGGACGGCCTGTACCGGCACTTCGCGACGGTCGCCGACGCCACCGAGCTCCCCGTGATGCTCTACGACGTCCCGGGGCGCACCTGCGTCCGGATCGCGGCGTCGACCTACGAGCGCATCGCGCGGCACCCGCAGGTCGTCGCGACGAAGGACGCCACCGGAGACGTGTCGTCCGTCGCGCCCCTGGCGGCCGCGACGGGCCTCGCCTGGTACTCGGGCGACGACAGCCTGCTGCTGCCGTTCCTGTCCATGGGCGGCGCCGGCGTCGTGTCCGTCTCCGCGCACGTCGTGGGCGGGGCGTTCGCCGAGGTCGTCCGCCGCTGGGACGCCGGGGACACCGCCGGCGCCCTGCAGGCCTACCTGCCCACCGTGCCCGTGATCGACGCGCTCAACGGCGCCGGTGCGCAGGCCGTGATGGCCAAGGCCGCGCTCGAGGCGCTCGGCGTGCTCGACAACCGCGAGCTGCGCCTGCCCAACGTGGCCGCCTCCGAGGACGACGTCGCGCGGCTGCGTGACGCCCTCGTGACGGCGGGCTACCTGAACGACGGCGTCCGTGCGGGCGCCACCACACTTCCGTAAGACCGACCGGCCTGGAGGCCCCGTGAGCCACCCTCACCCCGAACTTCCCCTGCCCCCCGCCCTCCCGTCGAAGGGGCTGCGCATCGTGGCCCTCGGCGGCCTGGGCGAGGTGGGCCGCAACATGGCCGTCCTCGAGTACGAGGGGCGGCTGCTCGTCATCGACTGCGGCGTCCTCTTCCCCGAGGACCACCAGCCCGGCGTGGACCTGATCCTGCCGGACTTCGACTACATCAAGGACCGTCTCGACGACATCGAGGCGATCGTCCTCACCCACGGGCACGAGGACCACATCGGCGCCGTGCCCTACCTGCTGCGGCTGCGCCGGGACATCCCGCTCGTCGGCTCGCGGCTCACGCTCGCGTTCGTCGAGGCGAAGCTCAAGGAGCACCGCATCAAGCCGGTGCTCCGCGTCGTGGCCGAGGACCAGACCGAGCGGTTCGGCCCCTTCGACTGCGAGTTCGTCGCCGTCAACCACTCCATCCCGGACGCGCTCGCCGTCGCCGTCACGACCGGCGCCGGCACCGTGCTGCACACCGGCGACTTCAAGATGGACCAGCTGCCGCTCGACGGGCGCATCACCGACCTGCGCGCCTTCGCGCGCCTGGGGGAGAAGGGCGTCGACCTGTTCATGGTCGACTCCACCAACGCCGAGGTCCCCGGGTTCGTCACCAACGAGGTGGAGATCGGGCCGGCGCTGGACGCCGCCTTCGCGCAGGCGGAGAAGCGGATCGTCGTCGCCTCGTTCTCCTCGCACGTGCACCGCGTGCAGCAGGTGCTCAACGCCGCGCACGCGCACGGCCGCAAGGTCGCGCTCGTGGGCCGCTCGATGGTGCGCAACATGGGCATCGCCGCCGAGCTCGGCTACCTCGACGTCCCGCCGGGCGTCCTCATCGAGCTGAAGCAGGCCGCGAGCCTGCCCGACGACCGCATCGTCTACATGTCGACCGGCTCCCAGGGCGAGCCGATGGCCGCCCTGAGCCGCATGGCCAACGGCGACCACAAGGTGCAGGTGGGCCACGGCGACACCGTGATCCTCGCGTCGTCCCTCATCCCGGGCAACGAGAACTCCGTGTTCCGGGTCATCAACGGCCTCACGCGCCTCGGCGCCCGCGTCGTGCACTCCGGCAACGCCAAGGTGCACGTCTCCGGGCACGCGAGCGCCGGCGAGCTCCTGTACTGCTACAACGTGCTCAAGCCGAAGAACGTCATGCCGGTGCACGGCGAGGTCCGCCACCTGGTGGCCAACGGGGCGCTCGCGGTCCGCACCGGCGTGCCCGCGGACCGCGTCGTCCTCGCCGAGGACGGCGTCGTCGTTGACCTCGTGGACGGCAAGGCCTCGGTGGTCGGCGCCGTGCCCTGCGGCTACGTCTTCGTCGACGGCTCGACCGTCGGCGCCGTCACCGAGAACGAGCTCAAGGACCGCCGCACGCTGTCCGAGGAGGGCTTCGTCTCGGTCTTCGCGGTGGTCGACACCGCCACGGGCAAGGTGCTCGCCGGCCCGCAGATCCTCGCGCGCGGCATGGCCGAGGACGCGGCGGTCTTCGAGGAGGTCCAGCCCGACGTGGTCGCGGCGCTCGAGAAGGCGATCGCCGGCGGCGCCACCGACACCTACCAGCTGCAGCAGGTGATGCGGCGCGTCATCGGCCAGTGGGTGAACCGGCGCCTGCGCCGTCGCCCGATGATCGTCCCGGTGGTCGTCGAGGCCTGAGCGGACGCCGGAGGGCACCGCTCACGCCGCCCGTCGGGCGGTAGCCCAGGTCACGGGGCCGCGCCACTATGCTGGCGCGGCCCTGCCGCCTTTCCTGGAGGACTTCGATGACGCAGCCCGACCCGTTCGCCCCGCCGTCCGGCGCGGTCCCGCCCGCGACGCCGCCCGCCGTGCCCGCAGAGTCCTCGGCGCCGCAGCCCCGCTACGGCGCCTACGCGCCGCCGGGGACGCCGCTCCCGCCGCCACCCGGCCCGGCGGCGCCCGGGCCGTACGGACCGGGTCCGGCCGGCTGGGTCCCGGCGCCCGCCGCACCGACCGGTCTCGCGACCGCGGCCGTCACCATGGCCGTCGCCTGGACGGCGATGCAGGTGCTCCTCCTGGCCACGTCGTTCGCCGCGGTCGAGCCGTACGAGCGGGCCCTCGCTGAGGGGACGGACGCCCTGTCGGTCTGGACGGCGTACGACGGGCTGGGCTCGGTCGCCATCCCTGTCCAGGTGGCCACGTTCGTGGTCGCGTGCCTCTGGCTGCAGCAGGCCCGCGCCGCCGCCACGGCGCTGGCGCCCGGCGCGCGGCAGGTCCGCCGTCCGGTGTGGGTCTGGCTCGGCTGGGTGGTCCCCGTGGTGTCCCTGTGGTTCCCGTTCCAGGTCGTGCGGGACGTGCGCGCCGCCGTGGTCGGGCGTCCGCCGTCCGCCGCGTTCGGCTGGTGGTGGGCGTGCTGGCTCGTCGGGCTGTGGGCCTCGAACCAGGCCGCCTTCGCGGGGACGGGTCTCGGCACCCGGGACCCCGAGACCATCCCGGTGTTCGAGGGGATCGCCGCGGTCGCGACCGTGGCCGGTGCGATCCTCTGGGTCGGGCTGGTGCGCGAGATCACCCGCGGCCTGCGGTCCAAGGCCGCACCGGTGGCCTGACCCGGTGGGCCTGACCCGGCGACCTCGGCAGGCGACGTCAGCGGGCGAGCAGCGCCGGCCCGACGGCGCCGGCGGCGGTGTCGTACCGCGCGGCGCGCGCACCCTCGTCCCCGGGCAGCAGCCCGGACAGCTCCAGCGACACGAGCCCGTGGACCAGGCCCCAGAGGCCGACGGCCACGGGCTCGACGTCGTCCGGGGCGGCGGCGAGGACGCGCGCCACGGCGTCGCGGAGCACCAGGAAGGTGGGCTGCTCGGTGGCGGGCGGGGCGGCGGCCCCGGGCCGGACGGCGCGGTCGAACATCGCCCGGTAGAAGTGCGGGTCGGCCAGCGCGCTGCGACGGTAGGCCACCCCGAGGGCGCGCAGGTCGGCGGCGGGGTCGTCGGTGCGCGGCACGGTGGCGAGGTGGGTGGCGAAACGGCGGAAGCCCTCGCAGCTGACGGCGGCGAGGAGGTCCTCGCGGGAGCCGAAGAGGGCGTAGACGGCCGACGCGCTGGTGCCCGCCGCCGCGGCGACCGCGCGCACCGTCACGGCCGCCTCGCCTCCGGTGGACAGCGCCTCGGACGTGACCTCGAGCAGGCGGGTGCGCAGGGCGTCGTCGTGGAGCCGGGGGCGGGGCATGCCGCGAGCCTAGACCTCTTGACGCGGGTTTGCGAACGTTGTTTTATAACAGTGTTCGCAAACATCGCGCCGCTCTCCGGAGGTCATCGTGCTCGAGCTCACCGACGCCGCCCGCATCACCGCGGGCGTCGTCCTGCTGACCGTCGTCGGGATCGAGTCCGGCGGGTACTTCCTCGTCAAGGTCGTCACCGGGCGGGTGGCGGCGACGCCGTTCCAGACGTCGTTCTTCCGGGCGGGCCACGCCCACGCCGGTGTCCTCGTCATCCTCGGGCTGCTCTGCGTGGTCCTCGCGGAGGCCACCGACCTCACCGGGGCATGGCGCTGGCTCGCGGCGACCGGCGTGCTCGTGGCCGCGATCCTCATGCCGGCCGGGTTCTTCCTCGCCGCCGTCGGCCGCGGTCGGACGGCCCCCAGCCGCGCGGTCCTGCTGCTCCCCGCCGGGGCCGCGGTGCTGGCCGCCGGCGTCGTCACGCTGGCCGTGGGGCTCCTGTCAGCGGGCTGAGCCGGCAACACGCGCCCGGGACCTGCGGCGTCGTGACCCGGGGCCCGGGTACCGTGGGAGCATCATGGCGACCCGGACACCCGCCCGCAGGATCACCGGGACTCCGCGGGGCACGGCGAGGACGGGGCGGACCGCATCCGTGGCCGCCCCCACCCGGCGCGCGCCCGCCCGCACCTCGTCGTCCGGCCGGTCCGGCACGGGGTCGGGCAGGAGCTCCGGCAAGGGCTCCGGCCGGGGGAGCGCGCGCCGCGCGCCGGCCCGTCGGCCGGCGCGGTCCGGGCCGTCCTGGCCTGTCCGGGCCGTGCGCGGCCTGTACCTGGGCGTCGCGCACGGGGTCGGCAGCCTGACCCGCAGCATCACCAAGGGAGCAAGAGACCTGGAACCCGAGCACCGCCGAGACGGCGTCGCCTTCTTCCTCATCGCCCTCGCGCTGGTCGTCGCCGCGCGCGAGTGGTGGGGGATCTCCGGCACGTTCGGCACCGTCGTCCACGCCGTCGTCGCCGGCACCGTCGGCCTGGCCGGCGTGGCCGTGCCCGTGCTGCTGCTGTGGCTCGGCTTCCGCGTCATGCGCCACCCCGAACGCGCCCAGGCGAACTCGCGCGTCGCCATCGGCCTCACGTTCATCGTCGTGTCGGTGTGCGCGCTCGTCGCGATCGCCGAGGGCACCCCGGCGCCGGCGGACGGTTTCGCCGCGCTGCAGGACGGCGGCGGCATCATCGGCTACCTCGCCGCCACCCCCGTGGTGACCGGGCTGACGGAGTGGGTGGCCGTGCCGCTCTTCCTGCTGCTCGGGTTCTTCGGGCTCCTGGTGGTCACGGCCACGCCGGTGCACCGCATCCCGGAGCGGCTGCGCGGCCTGTACGACCGGCTCACGGGGAACCACCGTGGCGCCGAGGACGTCGACGAGGACGGGCTCCCGCTCGCCGAGGGCGTCTCCCGGCACGACGGCTCCGACCCGGCGCCGCGCAAGAAGCGCACCCGCAAGACCAAGGCGCAGCGCGCCGCCGAGGCGGCCGAGGCCGACGGGCTGGACGAGTACGCGGGGGACGAGGCGTTCGAGAAGGCGGCCATGCTGGATCGGGCCAACCAGGAGAAGGAGGAGGCCGCCGCCCGCGGGGCGAAGGGGGCCCGGGGCAAGGCCACGCAGCGTGTCGGCGCCGCCGCGACGGCCCCGGTCGAGTCGGTCTCCGCCGCCGTGCCGCCGGCCGAGGCAGGCGCCGGGCAGGCTCCCGCGGGCGACCTGCCGCCGATGGGGCGCGCGGAGCAGCCGATGCTCGACGGCGACACCGTCTACCTGCTGCCGAACGAGGACTCCCTGGTCCAGGGCGCGCCGCACAAGACCCGGTCCGCGGCGAACGACCGCGTCGTCGAGTCGCTGACGAAGGTCTTCGAGGACTTCGGGGTGGACGCGCAGGTCACGGGCTTCACCCGCGGTCCCACGGTGACCCGCTACGAGGTCGAGGTGGGCGCCAAGACCAAGGTGGAGCGCATCACGTCGCTCTCCAACAACATCGCGTACGCCGTCGCCAGCGCGGACGTGCGGATCCTGTCGCCGATCCCCGGCAAGTCCGCGATCGGCATCGAGATCCCGAACTCCGACCGCGAGACGGTCGTCCTGGGCGACGTGCTGCGGTCCTCGGCCGCGCGCCGCACCGAGCACCCGATGGTCATGGGCGTGGGCAAGGACGTCGAGGGCGGCTACGTCGTCGCGAACCTGGCGAAGATGCCGCACATCCTCGTCGCCGGCGCCACCGGCGCGGGCAAGTCGAGCTTCATCAACTCGATGATCTGCTCGATCCTCATGCGCGCCACGCCCGAGCAGGTGCGGCTCATCCTCGTCGACCCGAAGCGCGTCGAGCTGACGATCTACGAGGGCATCCCGCACCTCATCACGCCCATCATCACCAGCCCCAAGAAGGCCGCGGAGGCGCTGGACTGGGTGGTGCGCGAGATGGACGCCCGGTACGACGACCTGGCGACGTTCGGGTACAAGCACGTCGACGACTTCAACGCGGCCGTGCGGGCCGGCAAGGTGAAGCCGCTGCCCGGCTCGGAGCGCAAGATCGCGCCGTACCCGTACCTGCTGGTCGTGGTCGACGAGCTCGCCGACCTCATGATGGTGGCTCCCCGTGACGTCGAGGCCTCGATCCAGCGCATCACGCAGCTGGCGCGCGCGGCGGGCATCCACCTCGTCCTCGCCACGCAGCGGCCGTCCGTGGACGTCGTCACCGGCCTCATCAAGGCGAACGTGCCGTCCCGCCTCGCGTTCGCGACGTCGTCGCTCGCCGACTCCCGCGTCGTGCTCGACCAGCCCGGCGCCGAGAAGCTCATCGGGCAGGGCGACGCGCTCTTCCTGCCGATGGGCGCGGCGAAGCCGATGCGCGTGCAGGGCGCCTGGGTCACCGAGTCCGAGGTGCACAGCGTCGTCGAGCACGTGAAGGCCCAGCTCAAGCCGATCTACCGCGAGGACGTCACCGCGCCGGCGGCGGCCAAGAAGCAGGTGGACGAGGACATCGGCGACGACCTGGACCTGCTGCTGCAGGCCGCGGAGCTCGTCGTGACCACGCAGTTCGGCTCCACGTCGATGCTGCAGCGCAAGCTGCGGGTCGGCTTCGCGAAGGCGGGCCGGCTCATGGACCTGCTCGAGTCGCGGGAGATCGTCGGCCCGTCCGAGGGCTCCAAGGCGCGCGAGGTTCTCGTGACGCCGGACGACCTGCCCTCGGCCCTCGCGCTGATCCGCGGCGAGACGCCGCAGGCCTACGACCAGGACGCCGACGCGGACTCCCCGGCCGACCCGTACGCCGACGGCACGGACGGGCACGCCCCGCCCGTGGCGACCGACTACCACGACGACGCCGACACCGACCCGGAGCACGGCTGGCGCTGAGCCAGCGCAGCGGCACCGTCGTCGGCCCGTCGTCGTGGGTCGCGGCGGCGAGGGCTCGGTCTCAGCCGTCCCGGTGCACGACCTCGGGCGGCGGCCCGCTGGTCGCCGGTGGCTGGCGACGCTGACGCGCGACGTCGCCCACGGCCTCGCGGACCCGGTCCTGCCGGGCTCGGAGCTCGGCGGCGGAGAGGGTGGTGCTCCCGGGGTCGTCGAGGACGTCGGGCAGCGCGTGCACGCGGTGCCCGGCCGCGATGTCCACCGTGGTCCCCGTCCATCGCACGTCCGTGACGCGCGTCGCCGCATCGGGCGCCCGCTGCGTGAACGTGGCGGTCAGCAGGACGCCGTTGTTGGTCCGGGCGTCGCAGCAGTCGGCGCTCTGGTTCGACAGCAGGTTGCCCAGCCCGTAGGCCACCCACATGCCGTGACCCCCGGGGCCCTTGCCGACGCGGTCGATGCGCTGCGGCACGTGCGCGTGGTGCCCGATGACGAGGTCGACCTCGCGGGACCTGGCCAGCCGCCGCACGACCTCCTCCTGCTGCTCGGTGAGCACCTCCGTGTACTCGACCCCGGCGTGCAGGCTCACGACGACGACGTCGGCCCCGGCCTCGCGGGCCTCCTTCGCCTGGGCGATCAGGCGGTCGGCGTCGATGAGGTCCACCGCCCAGGGCGCGTCGGACGGCATCGCCAGGCCGTTGAGGCCGTACGCGGCGGCCAGGTGGGCGACGGTGACGTCGCGGTCCGCACGCCGGAGGACGTAGAGCTGGGGAGCGTCCTGCTCGGCGGCGCTGCGCGCCGTCCCGACATGCCCCATGCCTGCGGCGTCCAGGCGCCGCAGCGTGGCCTGCACCCCGGCGTAGCCGCGGTCGACCGAGTGGTTCGAGGCGGTCGAGCAGCCGTCCCAGCCCTGCTCGCGCAGGTCGCGGACCAGTCCGGGAGGAGCGCCGAACAGCGGGTAGCCGCTCGGCGGCGTGCCCTTCGGCGCGACGGGCACCTCCAGGTGGCACAGGGCGAGGTCGGCGCCCTGGACCCAGGGGTCGATGCCCGCGAGGAGGGGAGAGAAGTCGGGGTCGGCGTCCCCACCGGCCGAGTCGACGACCGGGCCGTGCGGCAGCACGTCCCCCGCGGCGAGGAGCGTGAAGGTGGCCGGCAGCGGCGTGGGGGACGGCGACGGCGCTGACGACGACGCCGCCGGGCCTCCGTCCGGGACGGTGGGGTCCACGCCGGGCCGCCCGCCCGGCAGGACGTCGCCGAGGGCCAGGGCGGCGGTCACGCCGACGGTGGTGCCGACGATCGCGGCCAGGGTTGCGCGGCGTCGTCGCCGTGGTCCGTCCTCGGACGCGTGGTGGGGCACGGCAGGAGGGTACTGCCGCGGGCCGGGCAGCTGCCCGCGCTGCACGGTGGGCGGGCGGCGGCGCGACCGGGGCCCCCTGGCGCCGCTAGGGTGTTCCGGTGGTCAATGAAGCGCCCTCGCCCTGGAACGTCGCCAACGCGGTGACCCTCGTGCGCATCGCGCTCGTTCCCGTCTTCGCCTGGGCCCTCCTGACGGAGGGCGGCGACTCCGTCACCTGGCGCCTCGTCGCCACCGGCGTGTTCGTGCTCGCGGCGGTGAGCGACCGGGTCGACGGCTATCTCGCCCGGTCGCGCAACCTCGTCACCGACCTCGGCAAGCTGCTGGACCCGATCGCCGACAAGGCCCTCATCGGCACGGCCCTGATCCTGCTCTGCTGGCCGCTGGGCGAGCTGCCCTGGTGGGTGCCGACCGTCATCCTCGTGCGGGAGCTCGGCGTCACGGTGCTGCGCATGGTCGTGCTGCGGTACGCCGTGATGCCGGCCTCGCGCGGCGGCAAGCTGAAGACCGTCCTGCAGTCCGTGGCGATCACCCTCTTCCTGCTGCCGCTGGCGTCCCTGCCGGACGCCGTGCTGGTCGTGGCCTGGGTCGTGCTGGGCCTGGCGATCGCGGTCACCGTCGTGACGGGGGTCGACTACTTCGTGCAGGGCGGGCGGCTGCTCGCGGACGGGCGCCGGCAGGCCGGCCCGCGCCCGGCGGCATGATCGCGACGCCCCCGATGGATGTTCTCGCGCGCGACGTGCTCGACGGCGCACGGGCCCGTGGCTGGACGCTCGGCGCCGCGGAGTCGCTCACCGGAGGCCTCGTGGTCGCGACGCTCGTGGACGTCCCCGGCGCGTCCGCCGTGGTGCGCGGAGGCGTCGTCGCCTACGCCACGGACGTCAAGGGCTCGGTGCTGGGCGTCGACCGGGCGCTGCTGGCGCGCCGCGGCGCGGTGGACCCGGACGTGGCCGCGCAGATGGCGGCGGGCGTGCGTCGGGTGCTGGCCGCCGACGTCGGGCTCGCCACGACGGGGGTGGCGGGGCCGGACCCGCAGGACGGGCACGCCCCGGGGGAGGTCCACGTCGCGGTGAGCACACCCGCGGGGGACCGGGTCCGCCGGCTCGACCTGCCGGGCGACCGGCCGGCCGTGCGGGCGGCGGCGGTCCGGGCCGTGCTCGAGCTGGCGCTCGAGGCCTGGGGCGGGGTGCCGGCCGTACCTGTGAAGGACGCGTGACGAGGGTGTCGGGGCTCGGGAGGGCGGGAACAAGCCCCCGGGTGCGGGCGTTGTGCTGGCGTGATGACTGACAGGGCACGAACCCGTCTCGATCCGCGCCACACCAGGCCGGGCGGACCGCGCGCGCGGTACGGTAGTGCCACCCCTGCTGCCAGGGGAACGACAGGACGGACGAGGAACCCGGTCACGACCGGTCCGAACCCGGGACGATCGGCCACGGAGAGGGGGCGCGAGATGGTCGTACTGCGACGTGAGATCGGCGACGTGCTGCGCGATGCGCGGCAGCGCCAGGGGCGCACCCTGCGTGAGGTGTCTTCTGCCGCCAGGGTCTCGCTCGGCTACCTGAGCGAGGTGGAGCGCGGGCAGAAGGAGGCGTCGTCGGAGCTGCTGGCGTCGATCTGCGAGGCGCTCGACGTACCGATGTCCCTCGTGCTGCGCGAGGTGAGCGACCGGATCGCGGTGGCCGAGGGGCTGCACATCCCCGACACCATCCCGGCCGACGTGTTCGCCGGCATGCTCAGCCGCGGCGAGTCGCGCGACGCCGACCAGGCGCTGCGAGGAGACCTCGCACCGGTCGGCTGACGCCCGGCCGCACGGCACTGCACGGAGCCGGTCCCGCGAGCACGACCCGCGGGACCGGCTCCTGCCGTGTCCGGGCCTGTCACGGCGGCGCCTGACAGGTGGGGCACCAGTAGATCGCCCGCTCCCCGCCGTCCGGGCGCAGGCCGGGGCCGGCCGTGCTGCCCAGCGCCACGGGGGTGCGGCAGCGGCGGCAGGGCGCGCGGTGGCGCCCGTGCACGGCCAGCTCGACCGCGCCGAGGCCCGCGCGGCGCCCCACGTCCACGCTGCGGGACATGAGGCGCCGGGCGGTGGCGAGCAGCTCGCGACGGGCCGCGTCGTCCAGGTGGCCCACGGGGGTCCAGGGCCAGCGGCGGGTGGCGAACAGCGACTCCGCCGTCCAGATCGTGCCGATGCCGGCGACGGTGCGCTGGTCCAGCAGGGCGACGCACACCGGGCGGCGAGGGTCGGAGCCCAGCCGCCTGGCGCCCTCCTCGAGGCGGTCCGGGAAGTCGTCGCCGAGCACGTCGGGCCCGAGGTGGCCGAGCAGGCGGGGCTCGTCGCGCGTACGAAGCACGTCCAGCATGCCGAGCTGCAGGCCCAGGCACGTCCAGGCGCTGGTGGCGAGCACGGCACGGACCGCGGGGTTGCGCCCCGCGGCCGCCGGGGTGCCGGTCCGGGCTACGCGCCACGACCCGTCCATGCGCAGGTGCGTGTGCAGGGTGCGGCCGTCGTCCGTGCGCAGCAGCAGGTGCTTGCCGTACGCGACGGACTCGCGCACCGTGGCGCCCACGAGGTCGACGCCCGCCGCCGACGGCCAGCGCAGGTCGGCGCGCACCAGCGGCGAGCCGACGAGGGCGGCCCCGAGCCGCTCGGCCGTGAGCCGCAGCACGTCTCCCTCGGGCACGGTCGCCGCCTAGGCCGGCCGGAGCCCGCGGGGCGTGACGCCGAAGCCGGAGTCCAGCAGGGCGGCCGCGGCTGGGGTGCGGTCGCGCGCGGCGGCGAGCGCGGGGACGCCGTCCACCCGCTGCACCGTCACGCGCCCGAGCCGGCCCGCCCGGGTCTCGGCCGCCAGGAGCCGCGCCGCCGCGGCGAGCCGGGCGCCGTCCCCCGCGTCGCCGCGCCCGAAGGAGAGCACGGTGCGCCCACCCCGCTCGACGAACAGCACGAGCTCGCCGTCCACGAGCACCACGACGGCGCCCGCCTTGCGGCCCGGGCGGTGCGTGCCGGCACCGTCCTCGCCGGCTGGGCTCGCCGTGGCCGAGCCGCTGGAGCGGCCCGTGGCGCCTGCCGCACCGGCCCCGCCCGCGCGCGGCCACGCGACGGCGGCGCCGTACGGGTTGGCCGGGTCGGTGGCGGCCAGCAGCACGGCCCCGGGCACGATCCCCGCGGCGCCTGTGCCCTCCACGAGCGCGTCGAGCGCGCGGTCCCGGTCGGCCGCGTCGGTGCGCAGCTGGTCGACGGCGCCCGGCAGCGCGAACTGGGAGCCGCCGAGTCCCTCGACGAAGTAGCCGCGGCGCGCGGCGCCGCGTTCCTCGAGCCCGGTGAGCACCCGGTACACGTCCCGGAAGCGGGAGGTCACGCCCTCCGCGGGCGCCGCCGCCCGGGTCAGGACGCCGTGGCGCTCCAGCAGCACCTGCGTGAGCGCGTGGGCGCGGACCGTCGGGTCCTGCTCGACGGCGGGCAGCGCCGCCCAGCGCCCGCCGCCGGTGCGGGGCACGGCCGCGGCCGACGTGGGCCGGGCCAGACCGAAGCGCGACGCCCGCACCGGCCGGGCGCGGGCGGGTGCTGCGGGGGCCCGGTGGGCGCCGCCGCCGCGTCGCGACGAGCCGCCGAGCGACTCCCGTAGCGGGCCGAGGCGGTCGTTCGTCACCCAGCCCGCCCACACCAGGTCCCACAGCGCGTCGAGGGTGGCGCCCTGCCCGGCGTCCGCGAGCTCCGCGAGGCGCGGCAGGAAGTAGCCGCCCGACCCGGTGAGGAGGTCGAGGACCGCGCGGTGCAGGTCCGTGTCGAGGGGCCCGCTCTCCTCGACGGGGTCGGGGACGCGCAGGGTGAGGGGGGCGCCGTCGGCCAGGTGCAGGCTCACCATGCCGTCGCCGCCGCCCGAGCCGGGCAGGCGCCCGTGCCCGCACCACAGGACCTCGCCCGCCGTCGTGAGCTCGTCGAGGACCGCGGGGGAGTAGTCGGCCACCCGCGCGGGCAGCACGAGCGTCTCGAGCGCGGACGCCGGCACGGCGGCCCCGGAGAGCTGCTCCACGGCGCGCAGCACGCCGTCGGCCCCGCGCAGGGAACCCCCGGCGGACCCGGCGCCGCCCACGCGCACGCCGATGCCGTGCCAGCGGGGCAGGAAGACGCCGAGCGCCTCGGGCTCCACCGGTTCCACCTCGGCGCGGAGCGCGGCCAGGGAGCGGCGCCGCAGCGTGCGCAGCACCTCCGGGTCGCACCACTCGTCGCCTGTCCCACCCAGCGACGACGGGAGCAGCGCCCCGCGCACGACCGCGCCGAGCGCCTCGAGACGTGCCAGGACCTGGCCGACGACGGCGATCCCGAGGCCGTAGCGCCGCGCGACGTCCGCCGCGGGGAACGGCCCGTGCGTGCGCGCGTGCCGGCGCACGAGGTCGCCCAGCGGGTCGGCGACGGGCTCCGTGAACGTCTCCGGCACCCCGACGGGCAGGGCCACGCCGAGGGCGTCCCGCAGCCGGCCGGCGTCCTCGACGACCGCCCACTGCTCGGCGTCGGCGCCCGCGCCGCCCCCGCCGAGCCGCACCCGGATCACGCGCCGCGAGCGCTCCAGGTCCGCGAGCCAGCCGGCGACGTCGTCCCGGGACTCCTCGCGCGTGCGGGCCGCGAGCCCCGCGAGGGGATGCGGCCCGGTGCGGCGCAGCACGTCCCACAGCCCCTCCGCGTCCCGGGCCTGCCGGTCGGGCGCCAGCGCCTGCAGTTGCGCCTCGGTGCGCTCCACCGCGCCGGGGTCCAGCAGGTCCGCGAGCGGCGTCGCGCCCTGCTCGCCGAGGAGCTCGGTGAGCAGGTCCGGGTCCAGCGAGAGCGCGGCCGCGCGCCGCTCGGCCAGCGGGGCGTCGCCGTCGTACAGGAACTGCGCCGTGTAGCCGAACAGCAGCGCCTGCGCGAAGGGCGACGGCGTGGAGGTGGTGACCTCCACGAGGCGCACGCGGCCCGCCTGCAGGTCGCCCATGAGCTCCGCGAGGGCGGCCACGTCGAAGTCGTCGCGCAGGCACTCGCGGGCGGCCTCGAGCATGATCGGGAAGTCCGGGAACTGCGACGCCACCTGCAGCAGCTGCGACGCCCGCTGCCGCTGCTGCCACAGCGGCTGGCGCCGGTCGGGCCGGCGGCGCGGCAGCAGCAGCGCCCGCGCGGCGGCCTCCCGGAACCGGGCGGCGAACATCACGGAGCCGCCCAGCTCGTCGCGGACCGCGGCGAGCACCTCGTCCGGGTCCACCAGCAGGTCCTCCGCGGTGACCGCGGGCCCGTCCCCGCCGCCGTGCCCTGCCCCGCCGTCGTCCGGGCCGGGCGCGGCGTCCCAGCCCGGACCGCCGAGGTCCCAGCCGGAGTCGCCCGCGTCGGGGAGGCGCAGCACGATCCCGTCGTCGGCGTGCATCGCGGCGACGTCGGTGCCGTAGCGCGCCCGCAGCCGCGCGGCCACGACCAGCGCCCACGGCGCGTGCACCGGGGCGCCGAACGGCGAGTGGATGACCACCCGCCAGTCGCCCAGCTCGTCGCGGAACCGCTCGACGACGACCGTGCGGTCGTCCGGGAGCCGGCCCGTGGCGCGGCGCTGCTCGCCCAGGTAGGACGCGAGGTTGTCGGCCGCCCACGTGTCCAGCCCGGCGTCCCGCAGGCCGGCGCGGCCGCGCGCCTCGTCGTCGGCGAGCAGCGCGTCCGTCTCGCGCACGAAGGCGCCCACGGCCCGCCCCAGCTCGGCGGGGCGGCCGGGGGAGTCGCCCTTCCAGAACGGCAGGCGCCCGGGCAGCCCCGGGGCGGGGGTGACGAGGACGCGGTCGGGGGTGATCTCCTCGATGCGCCACGTCGACGAGCCGAGCGTGAAGGTGTCGCCGACGCGCGACTCGTAGACCATCTCCTCGTCCAGCTCGCCCACGCGCTTGCCGCCGCGGGGCCGGTCGACCGTGCCGCCGCCGTCCGCCGGCGCGCCCGACGCCGGCGCCTCCGTGGCGAGGTAGACGCCGTACAGGCCCCGGTCGGGGATGGTGCCGCCGCTCGTGGCCGCGAGCCGTAGCGCGCCGGGCCGGCCGGAGAGCAGGCCGGTGGCCCTGTCCCACACGATCCGGGCGCGCAGCTCCGCGAAGTCCTCGCTGGGGTAGCGGCCGGCGAGCATGTCCAGCACGGCCCGCCAGGTCGCGTCGCCGAGGGCGTGGAACGGGTGCGCACGACGGAACGCGGCGAGCAGGTCGTCGGCCTGCCAGTCGTCGGTCGCGAGCGCGGCCACCACCTGCTGGGCGAGCACGTCCAGCGGGTTGGCCGGCACGTGCAGGTGCTCGATCTCGCCCGCGCGCATCCGCTGCGCGACCACGGTGGCCGGCACGAGGTCGCCCCGGAACGTCGGGAACACGACGCCGTGCGAGACGGCGCCCACCTGGTGCCCGGCGCGGCCGATGCGCTGGAGCCCGCTCGCGACGGACGGCGGGGCCCCGACCTGCACCACGAGGTCGACCGCGCCCATGTCGATGCCGAGCTCGAGCGACGAGGTGGCGACCACGGCGGGCAGGCGCCCGGCCTTGAGGTCCGACTCGGTGCGGGTGCGCTCGGCCCGGCTCATCGACCCGTGGTGCGCCCGCGCGAGCACGTCGGCCCCGCCGTCCGCCGCGGGCGCCAGGCCCACGGAGGCGCCGGACTGGCCCTGGGCCTGCGCCGGCCACTGGGAGCCCGCGGCGGGGAGCTCGACGCCGGAGCGCTCGGCCCAGATCTCGTTCACGCGGGCGGTGAGGCGCTCGGCCCCGCGGCGGGAGTTGGTGAACACCAGCGTGGAGGTGTGCGCGGCGACGAGGTCCACCACCCGCTCCTCGACGTGCGGCCAGACCGACGCCCGGCGCAGCGGGGACGCGGCGTCGCCGCTCAGGTCGACCTCCTCGTCCGCGAGCCCGGCGGGCGGGCCTGTCCGCGGGGCCGTGGACGCCGCGCCGGGCGCGGTCGGGTCGGGCACGGTCGACGCGGCGTCCAGGTCCGCCAGGTCGGGCACCGGGACGACGACCTCGATGTCCCACTTCTTGGTGGCCCGTGGCTGCACGACCACCACCTCGCGGCCGCCGTCGTCGGGCGTGCGGTGCCCGGCGAGGAACCCCGCGACCGTCTCGACGGGACGGACCGTGGCCGACAGCCCGATGCGCTGCGCGGGCCTGTCGAGCAGCTCGTCGAGGCGCTCGAGGCTGAGCGCGAGGTGCGCCCCTCGCTTGGTGCCGGCGACGGCGTGGATCTCGTCCAGCACGACTGTCTGCACCCCCGCCAGCCCGGCCCGAGCCTGGGACGTGAGCACCAGGAAGAGGGACTCGGGGGTGGTGACCAGCACGTCCGGCGGCCGGGTGGCGAAAGCGCGCCGCTCGGACGGCGGGGTGTCGCCCGTCCGGGCGCCGACGGTCACCTCCTCGACCGTCAGCCCCTCGCGGGCGGCGGCCTGCCGGATCCCGGCGAGCGGGGAGCGCAGGTTGCGCTGCACGTCGGCGGCCAGCGCCTTCAAGGGGGAGACGTACAGCACGCGGCAGCGGCGGGCCCGCTCCGGCGGCGGCTCGGTCGTGAGGCGGTCGATCGCCCAGAGGAACGCGGCGAGCGTCTTGCCGGACCCGGTCGGCGCGACGACCAGCGCGTGCCGGTCGGAGCTGATCGCGTCCCATGCCCCGGCCTGCGCCGCGGTCGGCGCCTCGAACGCGCCGGCGAACCACGAGCGCGTCGCGGGTCCGAACCGGGCGAGCACGTCGTCGGGGCTGCCGGGGACGGCGGACGGGGGGACGGCCACCTCGCCATCCTGGCAGGGGGGACCGACAGCCCGCAGGACGGGCGAGCCCGGGGGACCGGGCACCCCCGGACCCGTGCGAGGCTGGTGACGTGCGTTATCGCGAGTTCGCCGAGCTGGTCGACGAGGTCTTCGGGCCCGCCTACGGGCGCGCCCTCGTGCGCGAGCAGGTGCTGCCGCGGCTCGACGGGCGCACCCCGGCGGAGGCGCTGGAGGCCGGCCTCGATCCCCGCGACGTCTGGCACGCGCTCTGCGACGCGCTCGACGTGCCCGAGCCCGAGCGCTGGGGCCGCGACGACCGCAGGCAGGCGCCGCCCGCGCGGTGACCGCGCGCCGACCGATGACCGGGGGTGCACCGGCCGACACTGGCCGGGCCCGGCCGCGCCGACGTCGGACGCGCGCCGAGCGGGCCTTGACCACGCGCTGACCGCGCCGACCGTGCCCCGGCCGCGCCGACCGTGCCCCGGCCGCGCCGAGCGGGCACCGGCCGCGCCGACCGTGCCCCGGCCGCGCCGAGCGGGCACCGGCCGCGCCGACGCCGGGCGCGCGCGGCATCATGGCGCCATGCCCCGCGCCCGTCCCCCGCACGTCACGGTGGCGGACGTCCGCGCCGCGCTCTGGTCGTTGGTGTCGACCGCGGCCGGCCTCGGCGTCGCGATCGCGCTGGTCGACGGCGTGCACGCCTCGACCCCCTGGTCGGTGCTGCTGGCGGCGCTCGTGGTCGGGGTGGGCGACGCGCTGCTGCGCGTGCCGTTGCGCCGGGTCGCCCGGGCAGGCGGTGCCGTCGGGGCCCTGGCCCTCGGGCTGGGCGCCCAGGTCCTGGTGGTCTGGGCGGCGCTGACCTTCCTGCCCGGGATCACCAGCACCTCCTGGACGGCGGTGCTCGCCGTGCTGGTCGTGGCGGGGGTCGTGATGGCGTGCGGGCACTGGGTGGTCGGCGCGCGCGACAACGCCTACGTCGTGGGGGACCTGCTGCGCCGCGCCCGGCGGGCCGCCGGGCTGCCGCGTGCCGCCGTGCGCGCCGCCGCGGGGCGTGACGGCGCGGCCGAGGACGGCCCGGACGCGGAGGTGGACGAGCGGCCCGCGGGCGTCCTCGTCGTCATGCTCGACGGCGTCGCCCGGCCGACGCTCGAGCACGCGCTGCAGGCGGGCCTGGCGCCGACGCTCGACCGCTGGCTCGGGTCGGGCTCCCACCGCCTCGAGTCCTGGTGGGCGCGGGTGCCGTGCACCACCCCGGCCAGCACGCTCGGCCTGCTGCACGGCACGACGGACCCGGTGCCCGCGTTCCGGTGGTGGTCGCGGCGGCTCGGGCGGATGGTCGTGACCAACCGCCCCGCGGACGCGGCCGCGGTGGAGCGCGGGGCGTCCGACGGCCGAGGCCTGCTCGCGGACGGCGGCGTGGCCGTGTCGACGATGTTCTCCGGCGACGCGCCGACCAGCCTGCTCGTGATGAGCCGCGCGGCCGAGGGCCTGGGGCCGGGGCAGCTGTTCGTCCGCTTCTTCGCCAGCCCGTTCGTGCTGGTGCGGGCCGTGGCGGGCACGGTCGGAGAGACGCTCAAGGAGCTCTACCAGGGGTGGCAGCAGGTGGTGCGCGGCGTGCGCCCGCGCGTCTCGCGGCGCGGCTGGTACCCGGTGCTGCGCGCCGTGACGAACGTGCTGCTGCGCGACCTCAACACGGCGCTCGTGGCGGAGCAGCTCGTGCGCGGGGCGCCCGTGGTGTGCGTGGACCTGGTCGACTACGACGAGATCGCTCACCACGCCGGGCCGCTGCGGCCGGAGGCGCTGCGCGCGCTGGAGGGCCTCGACCGGGTGCTCGGGCTGTGGGAGGAGATCGCCCGCGGCGCGCCGAGGCGCTACCGGGTGGTGGTGCTCTCCGACCACGGGCAGTCGCTCGGCGACACCTTCGAGCAGGTCGTCGGGCGCTCGTTCGGCGACGAGGTCCGCCGCCTGCTGCGCGAGCGGCCCCCGGCGCGGGACGCCGTCTCGCGCCGGTCGCCGGCGCTCCGCGAACGGGCCGACGGCGAGGCGTGGGGGCCCGCGAACACCGCCCTGCACGCGCTGCGGCCGGGCCGCGCGGCCGACGGCCGGGTCCTCGTGGGGCCGGACCGCGACGCGCCGGCGACGGCCCCGGAGGACGGGTCGCCCGAGGCCCCGCCCGAGGTGGCAGTCATCGGCTCCGGGAACCTCGGGATGGTCTGGTTCTGCCGCGAGCCGCGCCGCCTCGGCGCCGCCGAGATCGCCCTGCGGTGGCCCGCCCTGGTGCCGGGGCTCCTCGCGAGCCCGGCGGTGGGTCTCGTCGTCGTGCACGACGACGAAGGCCCGGTCGCGCACGGGCCGGCCGGGACGCACCACCTGGTGTCGGGCCTGGTGTCGGGCCGCGACCCGCTCGCGGCGTACGGCTCGCGCGCCCGGGCGGACCTCGAGCGCGTCGCCCGGCTGGAGGACGCGGGCGACCTGGTGGTGGTCTCGGCCGTCGGACCGCTGGGCCGCGTGCACGCGCTCGAGGAGCTGGTGGGCTCCCACGGCGGGCTCGGCGGTGCGCAGAGCGAGGCGCTCCTGCTGTACCCCGACGACCTCGAGGTGCCGGACGACGAGCGGGACGACGTCGACGGCACGCGCATGCTCGTGGGCGCCGAGGCGGTGCACCGCCGGCTCGTCGGCTGGCTGGCGCAGCTCGGGCTGCGGGAGGACGCATGAGCGCCGCCGACCCCGCCCCGCCGCTGCGCGTCACATGGCTCGGCCACTCGACCGTCGTGCTGGACCTGACCGGCCCGGACGGGCGCACGACGCGGCTCGTGACGGACCCGCTGCTGCGCCGGCACGCCGGGGTGCTGCGCCGCCGCGGCGCCCGGCCCGCGGCCGACGCCTGGCGCGGCGCGGACGCGGCGCTCCTGTCGCACCTGCACCACGACCACGCGGAGCTGGGCTCGCTGCGCCTGCTCGGCGACGTGCCGGTCCTCACGGCCCCCGCGAACGCCCGGTGGCTGCGTGGCAAGGGCCTGCGGGGCGTGGGGCTCGAGCCGCCCGCGGGCTCGCTCGGCCGCACCGGGCCGGGCGCCCGACCCGCGCAGGAGGGTGTGGCGCACGGCGGCGCCTGGCACGACGTGGGCGGCGCACGGGTGCGCCTGGTCACCGCGGTGCACGGGGACCGGCCCATGCCGCACCGTCCCAACGCGGCGACGGGGCACCTGGTGCGCGCCGGCGGGGACGACGGCGGCCCCACGGTCTGGGCCGTCGGCGACACGGAGCACTTCCCCGGCATCGGTCGCGTGCGGGAGCTGGCCGGAGGGCGCGTCGACGTGGCGCTGGTGCCGGTCTCCGGGTGGGGGCCGCGCCTGTCGGGCGGCCACCTGGGGCCGGGCGGCGCGGCGGAGGTCTGCGCCCAGGTGCGGCCTCGGGTCGCGATCCCGGTGCACTGGGGCACCCTGCACGTGCCCGGCGGGGAGCACCTGCCGCGGGGGTGGATGGACCACGCCGGCGAGGCCTTCGCGGCGGCGGTCCGGCGGGTCGCGCCCGAGGTGCGCGCGGTGGTGCTGCGGCCGGGGGAGTCCTGGCGCGACACGCCGGGCGGCGAGGACGTCGTCGAACACGTGTTCGGGTAGAGTCTGCCCCCAGGAGGACCTCGAACGTCGTTGTCCACACCCGCGACGGACCGTCCCGACCGTGTCGGTGGCGCCGCGTACGGTCGAGGCAACATGAGCACGCAGCCACGAACGCCGGCGCGCAGCCGCCGCGCCCAGAACGCAAAGGTGACCGACATGCCCGCAACGGCAGACCGCGAGAAGGCACTCGAGGCCGCGCTCGCCCAGATCGACCGCAGCTTCGGCAAGGGCTCGGTCATGCGCCTCGGCGACGAGGGTCGTGCACCCGTCGAGGTCATCCCCACCGGCTCGATCGCGCTCGACGTCGCGCTCGGCATCGGCGGCCTCCCGCGCGGCCGCGTCGTGGAGATCTACGGCCCCGAGTCCTCCGGCAAGACGACCGTCGCCCTGCACGCCGTCGCCAGCGCCCAGCGGGCCGGCGGCATCGCGGCGTTCGTCGACGCCGAGCACGCGCTGGACCCGGAGTACGCCAAGAAGCTCGGCGTCGACACCGACGCGCTGCTGGTCTCGCAGCCGGACACCGGCGAGCAGGCGCTGGAGATCACGGACATGCTGATCCGTTCCGGTGCGCTGGACATCATCGTCATCGACTCCGTCGCGGCGCTCGTGCCCAAGGCCGAGATCGAGGGCGAGATGGGCGACAGCCACGTGGGCCTGCAGGCCCGCCTGATGTCGCAGGCGCTGCGCAAGATCACCGGCGCGCTGAGCGCGTCGGGCACCACCGCGATCTTCATCAACCAGCTCCGGGAGAAGATCGGCGTGTTCTTCGGCTCCCCGGAGACCACCACGGGTGGCAAGGCGCTGAAGTTCTACGCCTCGGTGCGCATGGACATCCGCCGCATCGAGACCCTCAAGGAGGGCACGGAGCCCGTCGGCAACCGCACCCGCGTCAAGGTCGTCAAGAACAAGATGGCGCCGCCGTTCAAGCAGGCCGAGTTCGACATCCTGTACGGCGTGGGCATCTCCCGCGAGGGCGGCCTGATCGACATGGGCGTGGAGCACGGGTTCGTGCGCAAGTCCGGCTCGTGGTTCACCTACGAGGGCGACCAGCTCGGCCAGGGCAAGGAGAACGCCCGGGCCTTCCTGCGGGACAACCCGGACCTGGCGAACGAGATCGAGAAGCGGATCAAGGAGAAGCTGGGCGTCGGCGCCAAGCTGGACGCCCCCGCCGAGGACACGGCCGCGCCGGCCGCCGGTGCCGCGGCCTCCGCGACCGGGCTGTCGGTCGACCCGGCTCCGGCCAAGGCTGGCGCCAAGGGCAAGAAGGCGCCGTTCTGATCCGCGCGGTCACCGGCGTGTGCGGCGCCGCTCGCAGGCGGAGCCGCGCACGCCGGCGTGTCGTGCCGAGGAGGGTCGCGTGACCACGGACGCCCTGGGCGGTCGCGGCGTGGGGAAGCGCCGCGGCCGCCCGCAGGGCGCACGGTCGCAGGGCTGGGTCGACGCGCGCGAGAGCCGCGCCGTCCCCGACGACGACGGTGCCGCCTCGGATGACGCGGGACTCGCCGTCGCCGGAGTGGCGGAGGACGAGGCCGGCGACGGGCCCGGCGGCCGGCGCCGGTCGGGCTCCCGCCAGCCGCGGCGCACCGTGGCGGAGCGGCTGGAGTCGGGCGACCTGAGCGTCGAGGACGCCGCGGAGAAGGCCCGCGAGACGCTGCTGCGGATCCTCACCGCCGCGCCCAAGAGCCGGGCCGAGCTCGAGCAGTCGCTGGCGCGCAAGGGGTACCCGGAGGCGGTCGTCGCCCCCGTGCTCGACCGGTTCGACGAGGTCGGCCTGGTCGACGACGCGGCCTACGCGGACATGCTCGTGCGCACCCGGCACGCGGAGCGCGGGCTGTCGCGCCGCGCCCTCGCGATGGAGCTCCGGAGGCGGGGCATCGACGAGGAGACCGCCGCGGACGCCCTCGAGCAGGTGGACGGCGACGACGAGCACGAGGCCGCCCTCGCCCTCGCCCGCAAGCACGTCGCGCGCACCCGCGGGCTCGAGCGCGACGTGCGCGTGCGGCGGGCTGTCGGCGCCCTAGGGCGCAAGGGGTACGCGCCCGGGGTCTCGTTCGCCGTCGTGAAGGACGCGCTCGCGGAGGACGGCGCCGACGACCTCGACGACGACTATCCCGGCGCGGAGGACTGACCTGAGCGCTGCCCCGGTCTCCGCAGCCTCGGTGGCGTCGCCGCCACGTCCACGTCGGTCATGACGCCTCGGGATCGGAGCCCCGCACGGAACGACGGCTGCCCCGGGCGCGAGAAGGGTCCGGGGCAGCCGTCCTCGTGGGGGCGCGTGCCGGGCGTCAGGTCGCGCTCGGGTCCCCGGTGGCGGCGATGGCGTTGCCGGGCCCGGTCGTCCCGCCGGCGACGGCGGTCGGGTTGCCGATGCCGGGACCGGTCCCCGTCGCGCCGGACGTGCGCCCGCTGAGGTAGCGGGACAGCCAGCGGGCCACCGCGGTGAGCGCCCAGTTGATGACGATGAACACGAGCGCGGCCACCGTCAGCGTCTGCAGGTTGTTGCTGTTGAGGTTCCCGAAGATCTGCGCGGCGCGGAGCAGCTCCGGGTAGCTGATGATCTGCCCCAGTGCGGAGTCCTTCAGCACGACCACGAGCTGCGAGACCAGGGCGGGCAGCATGGCGATGAGCGCCTGCGGGAGCTGGATGGACCTCAGGGTCTGGCCTCCGGTGAGCCCGATCGCGAGGCCCGCCTCCGACTGCCCCTTGGGCAGGTTGCCCACGCCGGAGCGCACGAGCTCGGCGATGACGGAGCCGTTGTAGAGGATGAGCGCGATCACGACCGCGAGGAACTCGGGCGTCTCCACGTGGTTGAAGCCGAGCAGCAGCCAGAAGAAGATCATCATCAGCAGCACGGGGACAGCGCGGAAGAACTCCACGACCACGCCGCTGACCCAGCGGACGGTCCGGGACCGGGCGAGGCGGCCCGACCCGAGGATGAGGCCGAAGATGACGGCCCCGACGATGGCCCAGCCGGCGGCGCGCAAGGTGTTCCGCAGGCCGGGGATGAAGTAGTTCTCCCACGCGCTCGACGTGAAGATCGGGCTCCACAGCGCGGCGGCGAACTGCCCCTTGTTCGCGAGGGCGACCACGACGGCCGCGGCGACGCCGAGCACGACGAGCGCCCCCACGATGTTGCCGAGGAGGATGCGGCGGCGCGCGCGGGGACCGGGCGCGTCGAAGAGGACGGTCTGCTGCGTGCTCATCGGCGCACCGCCAGTCGGTTGGAGAGATACGTGGTGAGCAGGCCGATGGGGATCACGAGGATCACGAAGCCGATCGCGAACAGGGCGAAGATCGCGTAGATGTAGTTCGCGTTGCTGTCGATCATCTCCCGCATGAGGGTCGAGGTCTCCGTCGAGACGCTCACCGCGGCGGCCACCGTGGAGTTCTTCAGGAGGGCGATGAGGGTGTTGCCCAGGGGCGCGATGGCCCCGCGGAACGCCTGCGGCAGGATGATGAGCCGCGCGGAGGGAAGGAACGGCAGCCCGATCGCGCGGGCAGCCTCGGCCTGGCCGAGGGGCACGGTGTTGACGCCCGAGCGGATCGCCTCGCACACGAACGCCGCGTGGTACACGGTGAGGCCGATCACGCCGAAGAGGAAGAAGTTCGTGGCGAAGTTGTCCGACAGGGTGATCTGGAGCTGGGTCCAGACGGCCAGGAACAGGAACGTCATGATGACGGTCAGCGGCGTGTTGCGCAGGATGTTGACATAGGCGGCTCCGGCCCACCGCAGGCTCGCGATGGGGGAGATGCGCATGAGCGCGAGCAGGGTGCCGAGGACGAGCGACCCGATGGCGGCCCAGAACGTCAGCTGGATGTTGACCCAGAACGCGCTCGCGACGGGGTACTCGCCGAGCAGCGCCCCGAACTGGGACAGGTAGTCACCCACGGTGTGTCAGCCTCCCGGGGGGTGGTGCGGCGGGGCCGCGGTGGACGGGCTGGTGGTCGACGAGCGGTGGTCGACGAGCGGTGGTCGACGAACGGTGGCCGACGAACGAGGGGAGCGGCGCGGCACACCGCTCCCCTCGGCCGATCGGTCAGGTCGTCGACGTCAGGCGCAAGGCTCGGGCGTCGGCGGGTTGAGGTCCGCGTTCGGCGTGTACCCGGTGCCCTCGGTGTTCGAGTCGATCGCCTTCTGCCACGAGCCGTCGTCGATCATCGACGTGATGGCGTCGTTGATCTTGGAGCAGGTGTCGTTGTCCTGCGGCAGGCCCACGCCGTACTTCTCCTCGGAGAACGGGTTGCCCACGACCTTGACCTTGCCCTTGTTGGCGGGCTGGGCCGCGAGGCCGGCGAGGATGATGTCGTCGGTCGTGACGGCGTCGACCTGGCCAGCGGTGAGCGCGGTGACGCACTCGACGTAGCTGGGCCGCTCGACGAGCTGGACGCCCGTGGCGTACTCGTCCTTGATCCGCTGCGCGGAGGTCGAGCCGGTCACCGAGCAGAGGTTCTTGCCCTCGAGCGACTCCGGGCCGGTGATGTCCGTGTTGTCCTGTGCGACGAGGAGGTCCTGGCCGGCGACGAAGTACGGGCCCGCGAACGCGACCTGCTCCTTGCGCTCGTCGGTGATGGAGTACGTCGCGAAGATCATGTCGACCTGGCCGGTCTGCAGCATGGTCTCGCGGTTGGCCGACGGCGCCTCGACCCACTGGATCTGGTCCTCGGAATAGCCGAGCTTGTCCGCGACGTAGCGGGCGACGTCGGTGTCGAAGCCCGTGTAGTCGCTGCCCTCCTGCAGGCCGAGGCCCGGCTGGTCGAACTTGATGCCGATCTTGATGGTGTCGCCGCCGCCGGAGCCGCCGGTCTCCTCACCGCCGCCGCCGACGTCGCCGCCACCACAGGCGGCGAGCGTGAGTGCGGTCAGTGCGGCGAGCGTGGCGGCACCCATGTGTCGTGTGCGCATCGTTCTTACCCTTCGTCGTTGAGAGGCCGGTCCCGTTGTTCCGGTCCCTGCCGGGGTCAGTGGGAGAGGATCTTGGACAGGAAGTCCTTCGCCCGGTCGCTCTTGGGCGCGGTGAAGAACTCCTCGGGCGTGGCCTCCTCGACGATCTGGCCGTCGGCCATGAAGACGACGCGGTGGGCCGCCTTGCGCGCGAAGCCCATCTCGTGGGTGACGACGATCATCGTCATGCCCTCCTTGGCGAGGGCCACCATGACGTCGAGGACCTCGTTGATCATCTCCGGGTCGAGCGCCGAGGTGGGCTCGTCGAAGAGCATCACCTTGGGCTTCATGGCCAGCGCCCGGGCGATCGCGACGCGCTGCTGCTGGCCGCCCGAGAGCTGGGCGGGCATCTTCTGGGCCTGGTTCTTCACCCCGACCCGGTCGAGCAGCTCCAGCGCACGCTGCTTCGCGGCCGACGTCTTCTCCCGGCGGACCTTGACGGGCCCGAGCGTGACGTTCTCGAGGATCGTCTTGTGCGCGAAGAGGTTGAAGGACTGGAACACCATCCCGACGTCGGAGCGCAGCTTGGCCAGCGCCCTGCCCTCCTCGGGCAGCGGCTGCCCGTCGATGCGGATCTCGCCCGAGTCGATCGTCTCGAGCCGGTTGATCGCGCGGCAGAGCGTCGACTTGCCGGAGCCTGACGGCCCGATGACGACCAGGACCTCGCCGCGACGGACGGTGAGGTCGATGTCCTTCAGCACGTGCAGGTCGCCGAAGTGCTTGTTCACGTCCTTGAGCTCCACGAGGGGGGCTCCGAGGGAGGACGACGACCCCGCGGGGTCGGTCGTCGTGGTCGCGCCGTCGTGATCCATCTGTCGAACCTATCCACTCGGTGTTTCCGCGACCAGCACCGGTGGGTGCGGTTCCGCAACGGTTGCGTAACAGTGCCGGCACGGACGTGCGTGCGGGCCCGAGCCTCTGGCGTCGTCGACCACGTCGCGCAGGAGAAGGTGGGTCGCCTCGTCGGGGCCCGGCCGTCCGGCACCGTACCCTAGAGGCGATGTCCAGTACCACGCAGAGCCCCGCCGCGCCGGTCCGTCCCACGGACGAGGCGCCCGGCCGTCGCACCTACATGGTGCGCACCCTGGGCTGCCAGATGAACGTCCACGACTCCGAGCACATGGCGGGCATGCTCGAGCAGGCCGGGTACGCGCGCGCCACCGCCGAGGACGAGGCCGCGAGCCGCGCCGACGTGGTCGTGATCAACACGTGCGCCGTGCGCGAGAACGCCGCGACCCGCCTCTACGGGAACCTCGGGCAGCTCGCCGGGATCAAGGCGGACCGGCCGGGCATGCAGATCGCCGTCGGCGGCTGCCTCGCCCAGAAGGACCGCGGCGAGATCGTCTCGAAGGCGCCGTGGGTCGACGTCGTCTTCGGCACCCACAACCTCGACGCGCTGCCCGTGCTGCTCGAGCGCGCGCGACACAACGCCGAGGCCCAGGTGGAGATCGCGGAGTCGCTGCAGGTCTTCCCCTCGACGCTGCCCACCCGGCGCGAGTCGGTCTACGCGGGCTGGGTCTCGATCTCCGTCGGCTGCAACAACACGTGCACGTTCTGCATCGTGCCGCACCTGCGCGGCAAGGAGCGCGACCGGCGGCCGGGCGAGGTCCTGGCCGAGGTGGAGGCGCTCGTGGCCGCCGGCGCGGTCGAGGTGACCCTGCTGGGCCAGAACGTCAACAGCTACGGCGTCGAGTTCGGCGACCGGGGAGCGTTCGCGAAGCTGCTGCGCGCCTGCGGCGCGATCGAGGGCCTGGAGCGGGTGCGGTTCACGTCCCCGCACCCGGCGGCGTTCACGGACGACGTCATCGAGGCGATGGCCGAGACCCCCAACGTCATGCCGAGCCTGCACATGCCGCTCCAGTCCGGGTCGGACCGCGTGCTGCGCGCGATGCGGCGGTCGTACCGGTCGGCGAAGTTCCTGGGCATCCTGGACCGGGTCCGGGACGCCATGCCTGACGCCGCCATCACCACCGACATCATCGTCGGCTTCCCGGGCGAGACCGAGGAGGACTTCCGCGACACGCTGCGCGTCGTGGAGGCCTCGCGCTTCAGCTCGGCGTTCATGTTCCAGTACTCGCCGCGCCCGGGGACCCCCGCCGCGACCATGGAGGAGCAGCTGCCGAAGGAGGTCGTGCAGGAGCGCTTCGAGCGCCTTCTGGAGCTCCAGGAGCGCATCGCCGGCGAGGAGGCCGACCGCCAGGTGGGCCGCACCGTGGAGGTCCTCGTCGCCGAAGGTGCCGGCAAGAAGGACGGCGCGGCGCACCGCCTGTCCGGGCGGGCGCCCGACAACCGGCTCGTCCACGTCGCGCTGCCGGTCGACGTCCTGGCCGGCGACGACCGCGCCACCGGCGCGCCCGCGTCGCTCGACGACCCGCGGCTGGCCGACCGCGACGCGCTCGACCCGCGCCTTCCGCGGCCGGGCGACGTCGTGACCGTGGACGTCACGCGCGCCGCCCCGCACCACCTCATCGCGGACTCCGCGCTGGACGGCGGCACGTACGCCGTGCGGCGCACCCGCTCGGGGGACGCGTGGGCGCAGCGCGAGACCGCGCGCCTCGGCGGCGGTGAGGACGAGCACGGCCACGGCGGTGCCGCTGCCTCCGGCGGCCCGGTGTCGCTGGGGATGCCCTCACTGCGCGCCTGAGGGCGCGCACGGCGAGGGGCTGCGCGGCGACGGGCGCAGGGCCCGTCAGTCCAGGTCGTCCGGGTCCGGGCCGGGCGCCAGCGCGCCCACGGTGCTGAAGAACTGGGACGACGTCACGAGTCCGCACGACACGGTCGCGGCGAGCTGCTCGTCGGTGGCGCCGTGCTCGAAGTCCGCCGAGACCTCGGCGTAGAGGGCGAGCCCGTCGCCCTCCGGGCGGGTGTAGACCTTGGGCCACACCCGTTCGCGGTTCCAGTCGTTGACCGCCTGCAGCACCGCCATGCGCGAGCCCTCGGGGACGGTGCCGGCCCAGCGGCCGCGGACCTGGAGGATCTCCTCGTGGTCGCCGAGCAGCAGGAACCAGAACCGGTTGCCGTCCCAGGTGCCCGTGACGTCGCCGTCGTCGTCCGTGCGGAACCGGTAGCCACGGCGCGAGAGGTCGTCCGCGACGCGCGCGCTCGAGAGGGGGCGCGGACCGGCGGCGGGACGGCCGGTCCGGGCGGGAGCCGTCTCGCTGCGCGCGGCGACCCGGGCCCCGGCGTCCTGGACGGCCCGGCCCACGGCGCCGGCGGCCCGCCGGGCGCCGCGCAGCACGCGACGGCCCACGCCGTCCGCCCGGTCGGTGCCGGTCACGACGCGTCCCGCAGGGGGTCACGGAACGTGCCGTCGAGGTGCTCGAAGAACATCGAGCCGGTGCTGAGCCCGCACTGCAGGAACTGGTCGAGCTGCGCCTCGCCGACCGCGCTGCCCACGTCCACCGTGACCTCCGCGCAGACGACCACCGAGCCGTCGTCGCGCACCCGCACGTAGGCCTTGGGCCAGATCCGCTCGGCGTTCCACTCGTTGCAGATCTCGAGGATCTCGCCCAGGCGGTCGATGCTCAGGTCGCGGTGCCACTGCCCGCGCACCTGGAGCACCTCGGCGCGCTCGCCCAGGACCAGGAAGTAGAAGAGCCAGCCGTGCCACAGGCCGCCCACGTCGCCGTCCGAGTCGACGAAGTAGGAGAAGCCGGACCGTTCCATCCAGTCGGTGACGCGGTCGCGCGAGAGCGGGGACAGCACGTCGTCCGGGCTGCCGACCTCGTCGGCGAGCAGGCCCTCGATGCGGTCGTGGAGCTCGTCGTCGCGCAGGTCGTCCGCGAACTCGTCGTCCCGGCCGACGGAGGTCGGCCGGACCTTGCTTGCCCGGCGTGGACCGAAGAACCTCACCCGTCCACGCTACACGTCGTGGGCCGGACGACGAGGCGGGCGACCGGGTGATGGTGCGGGCGCGGCGCCCACCTGGCGTGACGCGGCGACCCGCCGCGCCGCGGCGGTAGGTTGGCCGGGTGCCAGCCCGTGCCGTGGTCCTGCCCGCAACGCCCCTGCTCGTGCCCGGTGCCGGCGGGGACGTCGACCGGCTGGGCGACGTCCGGCGGGCGGTCGACGAGGCGCTGGACCGTCTCGTGTCCGGGCCGGCGGCGACCACGGCGGGTGACGGAACTCTCGTCGTGCTGGCGCCCGTCCCGCGCGCCGGGCACGGCCGGGTCGGCCGGCTGCGCCCGTCGCTCGCGGGCGCGGGGGTGGCGGACCGCTGGGTGCCCGCGGTCGCCGGCTGGCCGGACGCGGGCGCCACGACCGCGCACGTGCCGGCGTCGGTCGCGCTCGTCGCCCTGCGGGCGGCGCTCGTCCGGGCGGGGCGTGAGGCGGACGTGGCCGACGTCGTGGTGGTGGAGGTGGGCGCGGACGGACCCGGCGCCGACGCCCGCGCCGCGCTCGGCCGGGCGCGCGGGATCGTCGTGGCCGGAGGGGCCGTCCCCGGGACGTCCGGCGCGGCCGCAGACCCGACCCCGGACACGGCTGCGGACCTGGCTCCGGACCTGGGCTCCGACCTTGCAGCGGACCTGGCCGCCGAACGGGGAGCATCGGCTGCGCTGGCGCTTGCCCCGGCCGTCCGCGTCGCCCTCGACGCGACGGCCGCGCCGGGAGCCTGGGCCTGGCAGGTCGGCGCTGTACCGGGCGGGCACGAGCACCTCCCGGCGTCCTACCCGGTGGCCGAGGGCGAGATCGTCGGCGCCGACCGGCCCGCACGGGCGTAGCGCCCGCGCGGGACCGGCCTCCGGCCTCGTGGGGGCCGACGGGTTCAGCAGACCGACGGCGTCAGCAGACCGATGGCGTCAGCAGACCCGACGACGTCAGGAGACCAGGGAAGCGGCGACGGCATCGGCCTCCTCGTCGCGCCCGAGGGCTCGCAGCGTGCCCACGAGCTCGTCGGCGACGGCGGTGCGCGCGTCGCGGTCGCCGACCGCGGTCAGGCCCTCCAGGGCCGCTCGCAGCGGGTCCGCGGCCGAGGCGGCGTCTCCGGCCGCGCGTCGGGCGCTGCCGGTCAGCCAGAACGCGTGGGCGGCGTCACGGAGAAGGCCGGCGCGGCCGAGCTCCTCGGCGACGCGCTCCGCCTCGGCCGCCGCCTCCGCGTGCCGGCCGGCGGTCGCGACGAGCCGGGCGCGGACGTCGCGCAGCTGGAGTGCCTCGGCCGTCACCTGTGCGCCGCGCCGCTCGGCCAGCTGCTGCGCGAGGTCGGGTGTGGGCGCCTCGGGGAGCCCGTCCGTCGCGTGCTCGAGGTCGTCGAGGGTTCGCTCGACGGCGGCCACCGCGGCCTCCAGGTCACCGGTGCGCGCCTGTACGGTCGCGGCGGCGCGCACCACCGGGCCCGCGAACACGGGGTCGGTGCCGGCCGCGCGGAGCAGCGCGACCGCGCGAACGAAGGCGGGGGCCGCGCCCTCGTCGTCGCCGAGGACGGCGGCGATCTGCGCCGCCTCGGCGAGCGCGAAGCCGGCGTCCTCGAGCCGGCCCAGCTCTTCAGCGAGGCGTGACGCCTCGAGGTAGGCGCCCGACGCCGCGACGGGGTCCGGGGTCTCCTCCGCGCGGGCCAGGGCCGCGGAGACCGGGTCGGCGTCGACGACCAGGCCGACGTCGATGCCCGCGGGGGACTGCGCGTCGACGCCCGCGGGGAAGTCGGGCACCTCGGTGCCGGCCGCTGGAGCCACCTCGGGGGCCGCCTGGGCGGCGGCGCGGGCCGCCGCGGCGAGCACACCGATCTCGACGGGAAGGAGCCGCGACCGCCGCTCCCACGCGGCCTCCAGGAGCCGTGCGTGCCGGTCGGTGCCGTTGCGTGCGTCGAAGGAGGCTGCGATGGGGGCGACCTGGGCGCGGGCCCAGTCGTCGAGCTCGGCGACCGTGGTCGCGGGGACGCCAGGCAGGCGGACCGCCGTGTCGCCCCGCGTCTCGCGCAGCACCCCGGTGGCGACCGCCACGTGGGTGAGCACCGCGAGCCGCTCGCCCGGTGAGTCGGAGACCGTGAGGTGCTCGGGGTAGGCGTGCAGCAGGCGCAGGGCCCGCTCCGGGTGGCCGGCGCGGGCGAGGAACTCCACGTGCCGGGCGACGGAGATCTCCTTCGACACGGCGGCGTCGAGGTGGCTCATGGCGCTGCGGTGCGCGGCGGCGGCGCCGTCGGCGTCGCCGAGGTCCAGCAGGAGCAGCTCCAGCAGTGCCTCCATGCCCGCCGGCTCGTCCCCGCAGCTCGCTCCCGAGCGTGCGGCGGCGACGACGAGGTCCGCCGCCTCGCGCACCCGGCCCGTCTCGGCCAGGTACTCGGCCTGCTGGCTCGGGGTGCAGGCGGCGCAGTCGGAGAAGCTGTCGCGCGGCGTCGTGATCCAGGTGCGGTAGGCGGCTTCGGTGCCGGGGTCGCCCTGCGAGCGGAGCCAGGCGAACCGCTCGCCCGCCACCGCGCTGGTCCCGTTGCCCGCGAGGGCGTAGCGGCGCTCCATGTCGTCGAGCGTCGCGTCGATCTGAGCGGTCGGGACGGAGGGGAAGCGGGCGAGCAGCCCGACCATCCACTTGAACGACCAGAAGAGCGAGTGCTGGTCGCTGCCGTCGAAGAGCTCCGGGTGCTCGTCCCACCAACGCACCAGCTGCGTGAAGGGCAGGAACGCCTTCTCCGCCTCCGGGGTCGACGTGTACGAGTCGACCAGTGCGAACAGGGCGTACGCCCGCGCCTCGTCCGGCCCCTCCGCGGTGATGCGCGCGGCCTCCTGCTCCGCGGCGGCGCTGCGGGCGACGCCGTACGGCATGCTCATGATCGTCGAGACGGCACTGTTCGCCTCGTCCAGGGTGCGGGTCATCGTGCGTCGTCCTCGGTCTCGTGGCTGGACTGGGTGCCCGGGTGGTGGGGCGGGGCGGGCAGCGCGCGCTCGAGGAGCGTGCGCAGGGCGTCGTCGAGCAGCCCGGCCTCCGGGCCCGCGAGCGGGCGGCCGGAGGCGAGGAGCGCCGTGACGTAGAGCGAGCGGGCCCCGGCCGCGCGGACCGGGGCGTCCCCGGCGGCGAGCAGGGCGCGGACCGTCGGGTTGGCGTCGTTCAGCACCAGCCGTCGTGCCCGGGCCGGCCCGGTGAGGCCGGCGAGGACCGCGCCCCACACGTCCGTGGTGCCGTCGACCGGCGTGGCCGCCTCCCGGGCCTGGCGCGTGTGCTCGCCGTCCCGGTCGGACAGGAGCAGCGCGGGCACCTCGGCGGGCTCGAAGACGCGCAGCTCGACGTCGCAGTCCTGGTCGGCCAGGTCGTCGCGCAGCGCGGACAGGGCGTCCGTCACCTCGAGCTCGCGCACCGGCGCCACCGCCGCGAGGACGGCCTCCAGGTCGCCCGGCGCGACGGGGGCGAGGCGCCAGGCCGGGTGCCGACGGGCGACGCGGGCCAGCAGGTCGGCGTCGTACACGTAGCCCGCGTTGAGCACGGGCAGCCCCTGCGCGGCCGCGACGGCGGCGACCCGGCGGTACTCCTCGACGCTCGTGGTCCACAGCACGCGCGCCGGCGCATCGCCGTCGGCGGGCTGGGCCAGGTCGGCGAGCGTGCGGGTGCCGACGGTGGTCTCGAACGGCAGCACGCGGGCGGCGAGGTCGAGCATCGCGTCGTCCTGCACGGCCAGGGCGCGGACGGCGAGGTGGTGGGTGGACAGGAAGGCGCGGCCCAGCGGCGACGGCTCGGCGAGCGTCTCGATCGTCCAGGCGCGCACGCGCTCGCCGAGCGCCTCGCGCGCGGCGAGCAGGATCTCGTCCTCGAACAGGCCCTCGCGCGACGCCGTCGGGCGCAGCGCCGAGGCGTCCACGACGCAGCGCACGAAGAACGCCCAGTCGGGCAGCAGCCCCTCGACGCCCGTGCCGAGCAGCATCCGCTTGAGCGACACCCGGTGGTGCGCCGAGGTGGACGGGGCGACGGCGGCGGGCAGCACGAAGGCGACGCCCGTGAGGCCCGCGACCGGCAGGTCGAGGTCGACGTGCGCGAGCGGCGTGAAGCCGAGCGTGCGCTCGCAGTACGCGGCCAGCGCGCGGCGGCGCTCGGCGTCGTCCGCGTACGCCCGCCGCCACGGCAGCTCGTCCCCGCTGAGCCGGCGACGGGCGGTGCCGCCGTCGTCCAGGCGCGTCTCGATCGACACGTCCACCGGCAGCAGGCCGCCGAAGTCGGCCGCGAGGGCGGCCACCGTGCCGGGCTCGAGCCAGTGCTCCGCGTCCCGAAGTGGGCGCAGCCGCACGACGCTGCCGGGCTCCGCGGGCGCCTCGGGGTCGGCGGGGTCGAGCTCGGTCAGCTCGTACCGGCCGTCGGCGTAGCCGCGCCAGCGCACGGGCGGCGCCCCGGGGGAGCGGGCCGAGCGCGAGACCAGGTCGATCTCGTCCGCGACCATGAACGCCGACAGCAGCCCGATGCCGAACTGGCCGAGGAACTCCTCGCGCCCGCCCCCGAACCCGCCGCCGAGCGCCCCTTCGAGGGGGTCGGTGGCGGGGTCCAGCGGGTCGTCCCGCTTCGAGCTGCGGCCGATGGTGGCCAGCAGGTCGCGCGCCTCGTCGGCCGTGAGCCCGACGCCCGTGTCGTGCACCTCGAGGCCGCCGTCGTCCAGGGGCCGCAGGAGCACCCGCGCGGGTGCGTCGGGGTCGAGGGCGCGGCGCGCGGTGATCGCGTCCACGCCGTTCTGGAGCAGCTCGCGCAGGTAGACCCGCGGGCTGGAGTACAGGTGCCGGCTGAGCAGCTCGACGAGCCCGCGCAGGTCGACCTGGAACGCGTCGGTGCCGCTGCTCACCGCACGTCGCCGGCGGTCTCGGGCGCGGGGTACCGCTCGTCGAGCGCCTCGAAGAACGACAGGCCTGTGGCGAGGCCGCAGTCGACGATGCGCTCGAGCTGCTCGTCGTTCGCGCCGCTGCGCAGGTCGGTGGCCACCTCGGCGTACACGACGACTCCCGAGCCGTCGTCCTCCGGGCGGGCGAAGACCTTGGGCCAGATCCGCTCCACGTTCCAGGCGTTGAGCATCCCCGTGAGCGCGTCCAGCTCGGCCAGGGGCAGCGTGCGGCTCCAGCGGCCGCGGATCTGCAGGATGCCGCGGGGCTCGCCCACCAGGAGGAAGTAGAACGTGTTGTCGTCCCAGACGCCGCCGAGGTCGCCGTCGTCGTCGATGCCGAAGTACCAGTCCCGGCGCGTCATGAGCGCCTCGAGCCGGTCGCGCGTCAGCGCGGCGGGGGCGGCGGGGGCCGCGTCGGTCGGCTTGGTGAAGTAACCCATGGGTCCTCGGTTCCGTGCGATGGCCAGCGGCGCGCGGGAGATCGTCGCGCCGGGCAGCGGTGGGGGTGGTGAAGGACACCCTATGCAGCCCGTCCGACAAGCGGCCCGGAGCGGGTCGTGGCCCCCGGGCTAGGGTCGTCGCGTGAGCGTTCTGCCCCCCGCACCGAGCCCTGCCCAGAGCCCGGCCCCGAGCCCGCCGGGCGCCCCCGTGGTCGTGGCCGTCGTCGGCCCCACCGCCACCGGGAAGTCCGACCTCGCGCTCGACCTGGCCCAGGCCCTGTCCCCCGAGGGTGAGGCCGACCTGCGGGGCGCGGCCGACGCCGAGGTGGTCAACGCCGACGCCTTCCAGCTCTACCGCGGCATGGACGTCGGCACCGCGAAGGTGCCGAAGGCCGAGCGGCGAGGGATCGCCCACCACCAGCTCGACGTCCTGGACCCCCGCGACGACGCGTCCGTCGCGCGCTACCAGGCCGAGGCCCGCGCCGACCTCGACGCCATCGCGGGGCGCGGCGCCCGTGCCGTCGTCGTGGGCGGGTCCGGCCTCTACGTGCGGGCCCTGCTCGACCACATGGACTTCCCCGGCACCGACCCGGACGTGCGGGCCCGCCTCGAGGAACGCGCCGAGCGCGAGGGGCGGCGCGCGCTGCACGACGAGCTCGCCCGGCTCGACCCCGGCGCCGCCGCGTCGATCGGCCCGCACAACACGCGCCGGATCGTGCGGGCGCTCGAGGTCATCGAGCTCACCGGTCGCCCGTACACCGCCAACCTGCCGCGCCAGGAGCACGTCCGCCCGGCCGTGCAGATCGGGCTGGACTGCGACCGCGCCGTGCTCGACGCCCGGGTGGCCGGCCGGGTGGACCGGATGTGGGACGAGGGCCTGGTCGAGGAGGTGCGGTCGCTCGCGTCGCCCGCGCAGGGCGGGACGGGCGCGGGCATGGGCACGACGGCGGCCCGTGCCGTCGGCTACGCGGAGCTCCTCGCGTGCTGGCGCGGGGAGCTCACCCCGGACGCCGCCCGCGAGGCGATCGTCGCGAACACGCGCCGGCTGGCCCGCAAGCAGATGGGCTGGTTCGGCCGAGACCCGCGCGTGTGCTGGCTCGACGCCGGGTCGCCCGACCTGCTCGAGCAGGCGCTCGCGGTGGTCCGCGCCGCCGACGCCGGCAGGCTGCCTGCGCCCGGCGCGCAGGCCGTGCGCCGTAGTCTGGGCTCATGACGCTGCGCTTCACCAAGGGCCACGGCACCCAGAACGACTTCGTGCTGGTCGCCGACACCCGGGGGGACCTCGAGCTGACCCCCGAGCACGTGCGGCGCCTCACCGACCGCCGCGGCGGGATCGGCGGCGACGGCGTCATCCGCCTGACCCCCACGGCCGCGATCGCGCGCGCCGGGGAGAAGGTCGCCGACGCGGTGCTCGCCGAGGAGCCCACGGCGATCTGGTTCATGGACTACCGCAACGCCGACGGCTCCGTCGCGCAGATGTGCGGCAACGGCGTGCGCGTCTTCACCGCGTTCGCCGAGCAGCTCGGCCTCGCCGACCTCGCCGACGGCCAGGAGCTCGCCCTCGGCACCCGGGCCGGGGTGCGACGGGTCCGCAAGGAGCCCGGCGGCTGGTACGCGGTCGACATGGGGGCCTGGTCCCTGCCGGGCGGGGACGAGGCCGCGCGGCGCGGCGCGGACGCCGCCGTGCTGGTGCGCGACTGGGCGGCGCCGCGGCCCGCCCTGAGCGTCGACATGGGCAACCCGCACACGGTCGTCGCCCTGGCGCGGGAGGAGGAGCTCGCGGACGCCGACCTGACCCGCGCCCCGGAGGTCGACCCGCTGCCCCCCGAGGGCACCAACGTGGAGCTCGTCGTGCCCCTGCCGGAGGCCACGGACGCCGACGGGCGCGCGGTCGGTCGCCTGCGCATGCGGGTGCACGAGCGGGGCGTCGGCGAGACCCGCTCCTGCGGGACGGGCGCGTGCGCCGCGGCGCTCGCGGTGCGCACGTGGGCGCTGGCCGGCGCGGCGGGCCCCGTGCCGGACGTGTGGGAGGTCGAGGTGCCGGGTGGGCTCGTGCGGGTCCGCCTGCTCGACGGCGGGCACGTGGAGCTCGCGGGTCCGGCGGAGCTCGTGTTCAGCGGCGAGACCGAGCTCTGAGACGCCGGTCGGTCAACCGACCCGCAGGACGCGGAAGCCCTTCGACGAGGCGGTGCGCTCGACGTCGCGGCCCAGCTCGTCGACGATCCACCGGGCGAGCGAGTCCGAGCCGAGGTTCTTCTGCACCACCAGCCACGCGGCCGCACCGGGCGCGAGGCGGGGGAGCCACGCGCGCATCAGGTCGTGCAGCACCGCCTTGCCCACGCGGATCGGCGGGTTCGACCAGATCGCGGCGAACCGCACGTCGTCCGGCACCTCCTCGGCGCGCACGGCGCGGACGTTCCCCAGGCCCAGCCGGTCCGCCGTCGAGCGCAGCAGGTCAAGCGCGCGCTCGTTGACGTCCACCGCCCAGACGGTGGCGTCGGGCGAGGTCAGCGCCATCGTGAGGGCGATCGGCCCCCAGCCGCAGCCCAGGTCGAGGAGGTCGCCCGTGGCGGGCGAGGCCGGCACCTCGCGAAGCAGCACCTGGGTGCCCTTGTCCACGCCGCCGGGGGAGAAGACCCCGCCCGCGACGTCCACCTCCACATCCTGGCCCGCGAGCCGGACGACGGCGCGACGGCGCTCGGCGTCCGAGGCCGGGCGCGCGGTGAAGTAGTGGTCGGGCTGCTCGGTCACCCGCCGATCCTAGGTCGCGCGCGGACCCGGGCCGGGTCCCGGACCACGACGCGGCTCGCGAAATTCTCTCCGCCGGGACGATCTGGCGTGGGACCCTTGTTGCAGCAGAAGGACGGCCAGGCCGTCGATCCCGACCCGAGAGGCACACCTTGACCCACACCCCGACCGACCCCGACACCCCGCAGGCCGACGAGAATCCCGGCGCGGAGACCTCCGCGGCCGACCGGCGCGCCGCGGAGCGCGACGCGCAGGCCATCGCGCAGGACGTCGTGGCTCGGGTGCTCGCTCGGGCCGGGACGGCGCGCTCCGAGGGTGCCACGGTGCACACGGCGCACGACGGCGACCAGCTCGACCTGGAGGAGCGCATCTCGCTGCGCCGCGTCGCCGGGCTCTCGACGGAGCTCGAGGACGTCACCGAGGTCGAGTACCGGCAGCTGCGCCTGGAGCGCGTCGTTCTCGTCGGCCTGTACTCCGGCGGCGAGGCGGCGGCCCGTGAGGCGGAGGTCTCGCTCCGCGAGCTCGCGGCCCTCGCCGAGACGGCCGGCTCGCAGGTCCTCGACGGCATGCTGCAGCGCCGTCAGAAGCCCGACCCGGGCACGTACCTCGGCTCCGGCAAGGCGGCCGAGCTGGCCGACGTCGTCGCGACCCTGGGCGCCGACACCGTGGTCGCCGACACCGAGCTGGCCCCCTCCCAGCGGCGTGCGCTGGAGGACATCGTCAAGGTCAAGGTCGTCGACCGGACCGCGCTGATCCTCGACATCTTCGCCCAGCACGCCAAGTCGCGGGAGGGCAAGGCGCAGGTCGAGCTCGCCCAGCTCGAGTACCTGCTGCCGCGCCTGCGCGGCTGGGGCGACTCGATGTCCCGCCAGGCCGGTGGCCAGGTGGGCGGCCAGGGCGCCGGCATGGGCTCCCGCGGCCCCGGTGAGACGAAGATCGAGCTGGACCGTCGGCGGATCCGCAACCGCATGGCCAAGCTGCGTCGCGAGATCGCCGCGATGGCGCCGGGGCGCGAGACGAAGCGGCTCGACCGCAGGCGGCACGGCGTGCCGAACGTCGCGATCGCGGGCTACACCAACGCGGGCAAGTCCTCGCTGCTCAACGCGATGACCGACGCGGGCGTCCTCGTGGAGAACGCCCTGTTCGCCACGCTGGATCCCACCGTCCGCAAGGCGCGCACCGAGGACGGGCGCCCGTACACGCTCACCGACACCGTCGGGTTCGTGCGGCACCTGCCGCACCAGCTCGTCGAGGCGTTCCGTTCCACGCTCGAGGAGGTGGGCGACGCCGCGCTGCTCCTGCACGTGGTCGACGTCTCCCACCCGGACCCCGAGGGGCAGATCGCCGCGGTGCGCGAGGTGCTGGCGGAGATCCCCGGGATCGCCGACGTGCGCGAGGTCGTGGTGCTGAACAAGGCCGACGTCGCCGACCCGGCCGTGGTCGGCCGCGTGCAGCGCCGCGAGCGGCACAGCGTCGTCGTGTCCGCCCACTCGGGCGAGGGCATGGCCGAGCTGCGCGAGCTGGTGGCCGCCGAGCTGCCCCAGCCCCAGGTCGAGATCGATCTCGTGGTGCCGTACTCCCGCGGCGACCTCGTGCACCGCGCGCACGAGACCGGCGGCTCCGTCGCGGAGGAGCACCTCGCCGAGGGCACGCGCCTGCGCGGCCGCGTCGACGAGAGCCTGGCGGCGGAGCTGCGGCACGTCGCCGTCGCGGGCTGAACGTCCGGCCGCGGGCGGCCCCTTCGGGCGCGTCCGCGGCCGTCCACCGTCGTCGGCGCACGGCGTCGGTCGGTCGGTGGCCCGCCCTAGGATCGTCGGGTGACCTCCGCCGACACCCCCGACGCCCAGCAGCTCCTCGACCTGGCGGTGGGGGCGCTCGGCGGCGGCCGGCGCGACGGGCAGCACCAGATGGCGGCGGCCGTCGCGGAGTCCGTCGAGCAAGGCCGGCACCTGCTCGTCCAGGCCGGGACCGGCACCGGCAAGTCGCTCGCCTACCTGGTGCCCGCCGTGCGCCACGCCGTCGTCGACGGCAAGCGCGTCATCGTCTCGACGGCCACCCTGGCGCTCCAGCGCCAGGTCGTGACGCGCGACCTGCCCCTCGTCGCCGAGGCGGTCGGCCCGAAGCTGCCCCGCGCGCCCAAGGTGGCGCTGCTCAAGGGTTGGCACAACTACCTGTGCAAGCACAAGGTCACCGGCGGGTACCCGGTCGAGGGCGCCACCCTGTTCGACCTGCCCGCCGATCCCGGCCCCGGCGAGGGTGCCGGCGCGGAGCAGCACCCTGCGCCCACAGGCGCGCGCGGCCGGGGCGGTCGCGACGACGCCGCCAGCCTCGCCGACCACGTGCGCCGCCTGCACGCCTGGGCGGACGAGACCGACACCGGCGACCGCGACGATCTCGTCCCCGGCGTCCCGGACCGGGCCTGGAGACAGGTCTCGGTCACGGCCCTGGAGTGCCTGGGCCAGCGGTGCCCGCTGCTCACGGAGTGCTTCCCCGAGCACGCCCGTGCGGCGGCGCGCGAGGCGGACGTCGTCGTCACGAACCACGCCATGCTCGGCATCGCGGTCTCCGGCAGCCCGGGTGTCCTGCCCGAGCACGACGCCGTCGTCGTCGACGAGGCCCACGAGCTGGCGGAGCGGGTCACCGCGGCCGCCACCGTGGACCTGTCCCTGACCGTCGTGGAGCACGCCGCGCGCCTCGCGCGCCGCCACGGGGGCACCGAGACCTCGGCGCTCGACGCGGCGTCCCAGCAGCTCGGCACGCTGCTCGCCACGGCCCCGGCGGAGCGCTTCCCCCTGGGCCTGCCCGACGAGCTGCGCGCCGCCGTCGCCGCCGTGCGCGATGCCGCACGCGAGCTCCTCACCCGGCTCAAGCCCGCAGGCGAGTCCAAGGGCCAGTCAGCGCCGGACGCGGGGATGAAGATGGCGCAGTCCGCCGTGCTGCAGCTCTTCGAGGTCGCGGAGCGCATGGCGGCCCAGGACACGACGGCCGACGTCCTGTGGTGCTCCCGGCCGCCCGAGAACGCGCCCTGGGCCGGGGACGGCGTCACCCGGCTGCACGCAGCGCCGCTGGCGGTGGCGGGCCTCATCCGCACCCACCTGCTCGGGGAGGCCACGGGCGTCTTCACCTCCGCGACCCTCGCCCTCGGCGGCACCTTCGACCCGGTGGCGCGGTCCCTGGGCCTCGCGGGGTCGGGCGGCACGGGCGAGACACCGGACTGGACGGGCCTCGACGTGGGCAGCCCCTTCGACTACCCGCGCCAGGGGATCCTCTACGTGGCCCGCCATCTGCCCGCCCCGGGCCGCGAGCCGACCACCGACGCGCAGCTCGACGAGATCGCGGGGCTCGTCAAGGCGGCCGGCGGCCGCACCCTCGGGCTGTTCTCGTCCCGGCGCGCGGCGGTCGCGGCGGCCGAGGCGATGCGCGAGCGGCTCGACGTGCCGATCCTGTGCCAGGGCGACGACCAGCTGCCCACCCTCGTGAAGGCGTTCGCGGACGACCCGGCCACGTGCCTCTTCGGCACCCTCTCGCTCTGGCAGGGCGTGGACGTCCCCGGGCCCAGCTGCCAGCTCGTGCTCGTCGACCGGATCCCGTTCCCGCGCCCCGACGATCCGGTGAAGGCCGCGCGGGCCCGCTCGGTCGAGCAGGCGGGCGGGAACGGGTTCATGCAGGTCTCGGCCACGCACGCCGCCCTCCTGCTGGCCCAGGGGGCGGGACGCCTCGTGCGCACGGGGGACGATCGCGGCGTGGTCGCGGTCCTCGACCCGCGCCTCGCGACGGCCCGCTACGGGTCGTTCCTGACGCGGTCGATGCCAGACTTCTGGCCCACGACCGACGGCGAGCTGGTCCGTGCTGCGCTGCGGCGGCTGGACACCTAGCCTGGGCGCGTGGACGGCACACGCAGCACGACCAAGCTCGCGATCGTCGGCGCCGGCGCGGTGGGCTCCACCCTCGCGTACGCAGCGCTCGCCCGAGGGGCGGCACGCTCCATCGCCCTGATGGACGTCAACCGCGCCAAGGTCGAGGCCGAGGTCCTCGACCTGAGGCACGGGAGCATGTTCATCCCGCAGGCGGAGATCGAAGGCTCCGACGACGTCGAGGTGTGCCGCGGAGCCGACGTCGTGGCCGTCACCGCCGGCGCCAAGCAGAAGCCGGGCCAGAGTCGCCTGGACCTGGCCGAGGCGACGGTGGGCCTCACCCGCACGATCCTGCCGCGGCTGCTGGAGGTCGCGCCGGACGCGATCTACCTCATGGTGACCAACCCCGTCGACGTGGTGACGTACGCGGCGCAGGAGATCAGCGGCCTGCCGGCCGAGCGGGTGTTCGGCAGCGGCACGGTCCTGGACTCCTCCCGGCTGCGCGACGCGCTCGCCCGCCACTGCGGGGTCGCGGTCGGCAACGTGCACGCGAACATCGCGGGCGAGCACGGCGACTCGGAGATCGTGCTGTGGAGCTCGGCGACGATCGCCGGGGTGCCGCTGCTGGACTGGCGCCCCTTCCGTGGTCGGCCGCCGCTCGACGAGCCCGCCCGGCACCGGATCGCCACGGACGTCGTGGAGTCGGCCTACCGGGTCATCGCCGGCAAGGGGGCCACCAACTACGCCGTGGGCCTGGCAGCCACCCGCATCATCGAGGCGGTCCTGAACGACGAGCACCGCGTGATGAACGTGTCGTCCCGCCTGGACGGCTTCTACGGCATCAGCGACGTCTGCCTCTCGGTGCCGTCCCTGGTGGACCGGCGCGGCGTGGCGGAGACGATCGACACCCCGCTGTCCGACGACGAGGTCGCCGGCCTGCGGGCGTCGGCCGAGGGCATGCGCGAGGTGCAGCGCCGGCTCGGGTTCTGACCCGCGACGCGGCCCTGACGCGACTAACCCCCGGCCCGCACGGGCCGGGGGTTCGTCGCGCCGTCGGGGTGCGGCGTCGCGCTCAGAGGCTGCGGAGCACGGCCACCACCCGGCCGAGCACCTGGGCGTCGTCGCCCGGGATGGGGGAGTAGGCGGCATTCTGCGGCATGAGCCACGTGTGCCCGCCGGACTGCTTGAACGTCTTGACCGTCGCCTCGCCGTCGATCATGGCGGCGACGACCTCGCCGTTCTCCGCGACCGGCTGGCTGCGGACGACCACCCAGTCGCCGTCGCAGATGGCCGCGTCGACCATCGAGTCGCCCGCCACCTTGAGCAGGAACAGCTCGCCGTCGCCCACGACCTGGCGGGGGAGCGGGAAGACGTCCTCGACGACCTGCTCGGCGAGGATCGGGCCGCCCGCCGCGATCCGGCCCACGAGCGGGACGTAGGACGGGGCCTCGGCGGGCTGTGCGTCGGAGCCCGCGACCGAGCCGGCGGCGAACCCCGGGGTGCGCGGCGCGAACGCCGGGGTCCCGCCGTCGGTCGCGGCGGGTGCCTCGGGGTCGACGACCTCGATCGCGCGGGGCCGGTTCGGGTCACGGCGCAGGAAGCCCTTGCGCTCCAGCGTCGTCAGCTGATGCTTGACGGACGAGGGGCTGGCGAGACCCACGGCCTCGCCGATCTCCCGCATGGTCGGGGGGTAGCCGCGGTCCTCGACGGAGCGGCGGATCGTCTCGAGCACACGGCGCTGGCGCGGCGTGAGCCGGTCGGCCGCCGGGGCGATCTCGCTCACCGAGGCGAGCGCCGTCTCCGCTGTCGACGTGTCCTCAGGGGTCTCCTGCTGCGCCGGCCACGGCGTGGCAACCGTCGTGGACGCCGGGGCGTGGTCCCGTCCGCTGGTCATCGCGTTCTCCGTCCTGCAGGGGCGCGGCCCGCTGACGGGCCGATGAAATCCGACAAACCTTCCATCGCGCTGCTGGTCACTCTAGGCCAGTTCCGGCCCGACATCAAACATCTGTTCGATCAGGCCTCGACCGTGTCGTCGTGACGTGGTACACCTAGTACAGCCGTTCGACGTACAGGTGTTCGACGAACGGCTGTTCGACGGCAGTCGCCCGACCGGCGGCGACGCGACGTGAACCGGAGGTAGGACGATGCAGAACGCGCCCAGCACCACCGAAGCTCCGGGGTTCCTCGGGCTCGGCGGCCTCCGGCTCACGCGACGCGGGCGTGTCGTGGTCGCCGCGCTCGTCCTTCTCGTCCTCGTCGGCGCGGGCCTGGTCGGCCAGCGCGCGGTGGCGGACGCTCCCGGGTCGGGCGTGGAGGTCCGGCTCCACACGGTCCAGCCGGGCGAGACGCTGTGGCAGTACGCCCGCGCGGTCCGGGACTCGGGCGAGGACCTGCGCGACGTCGTCGCGGACCTCCGCCAGCTGAACGGCCTCACGACGGCGGAGCTGCAGGCCGGTCAGGTGGTGCTCCTGCCCGAGGACTGAGGGCGCGCGGCACGACCCGGCGCCGCGAAGATGCGAGGATGGACCCTGCTTGCGCCGGGCGCGGCGTCCCGCATACCTTGTCGGGCAGCCGGGCGCCGGTCCGGAGCCGAGCGCAGGAGACCAGCGATGCACTGCCCGTTCTGCCGCCACGAGGACTCGCGAGTCATCGACTCGCGCACCTCCGACGACGGTTCGTCGATCCGCCGACGGCGGCAGTGCCCGGCGTGCCAGCGCCGCTTCACCACGATCGAGACGGCGAGCCTGTCGGTCGCCAAGCGTTCCGGCGTGACCGAGCCGTTCAGCCGCGACAAGGTGGTCGCGGGCGTGCGCAAGGCGTGCCAGGGCCGGCCCGTGAGCTCCGACGACCTGGCTCTGCTGGCGCAACGGGTCGAGGAGACGCTGCGTGCGTCGGGCCGCCCCGAGATCGAGGCGAACGAGGTCGGGCTGGCCATCCTCGGGCCCCTGCGCGAGCTGGACGAGGTCGCCTACCTGCGATTCGCGAGCGTGTACCAGTCATTCGAGTCCCTGGAGGACTTCGAGAGCGCGATCACGTCCCTGCGGGCGGAGCGCGAGGCGCGGGCCGAGGACGCGGGGCAGGACGAGGACGTCGAGACGGGTGGCGCCGAGCCCGCGGTCGCCGGCCGGGACGCGTCGCGCTGAGGCGAGGCCCCTCCCGGGGTCCCCGAGCCGCCTCGCGGCGCCGGGTTCGCCCGCTCCGGGCGAAATGCCCTTGGCGCGACGCGCGGGGGTGGAGCATGCTGGACGGCACCAGGTGCTGCGCGGTCCGCCGTGCGAGCACGTCCACCCCGACGACGACGAGGTGATCGTGATGACGACGGACGACTCCAGGGCGGCCAAGCCCAGCGAGGACACGAAGGCGCGCTTCCGGGAGGCGCTGGAGCGGAAGAACGCCGCCAGCCACCCGACCGCCGGCAAGGACGGCAACACCGGCCAGGTGCACGGCTCGGAGACCTCCGGCCCGGTGCAGAAGATGTTCCGCCGCAAGTCCGGCTGAGCGGGCCGGTCCCACCACGACGCGAGGGCGTCCCCGGAGTCCCGGGGACGCCCTCGGCGCGTGTCGGCGGGTGTGCCCGTCGCGTCAGCCCGCGGCGGGGCCGGGCGGGAACTCGGGCCGCTCGAAGGCGTCGCGGATGCGCAGGCGGATCGTGGACGGCATGGCCTGCAGCTTGGCCGACGCGCCGCGCTGGGTGACGTCGGAGATGTCCGTGACGACGTAGCCGACCTCGCCGCGGGTGGCGAGCATCTGCGCCTCGATGTTGGCGCCGTGGTCCGCGAAGACCTGGTTCACCGCGGCGAGGACGCCCGGGACGTTGCGGTGCAGCAGCATGATGCGGCCCACGCCGGTGTGCGCGAGCTGCAGGTTCGGCAGGTTGACGGACAGGGTGGTGGACCCGGTCGCCATGAAGTCGCGGAGCTTCTTCGACACGAACTCTCCGATGGCCTCCTGCGCCTCCTCCGTGGAGCCGCCGACGTGCGGCGTGAGGATGACGTTCGGCAGGCCGCGCAGCGGGGAGGTGAACCCGTCACCGCGCTTCTTCGGCTCGGTGGGGAAGACGTCGACGGCGGCGCCGCCCAGGTGGCCGGACAGGATGTGCTGCCGCAGGGCCTCGACGTCGACCACGAACCCGCGCGAGAGGTTGAGGAAGATCGCGCCCGGCTTCATCCCCGCGAACAGGTCCGCGCCGAAGAGGCCCGCGTTGCCGGGGCGCCCGTCGACGTGGATCGTCACGGCGTCGGCCTCGGCGAGCAGCTCCTCGATCGTCTCGACGCGGTGGGCGTTGCCCAGCGCGAGCTTCTCGGCGGTGTCGTAGAAGACGACCCGCATGCCGAGGTTCTCGGCGAGGACCGACAGCTGGGAGCCGATGTTCCCGTACCCGATGATGCCGAGCGTGCGACCGCGCACCTCGTGCGAGCCCTCCGCGGTCTTGTCCCACACGCCGTCGTGCAGCGACTTGTCGCGCACGGTGAGGCGTCGGGTCAGCGCGATGATCTCGGAGATCGCGAGCTCCACCACGGAGCGCGTGTTGGAGTAGGGCGCGTTGAACACCGCGACCCCGTGGGCCGCGGCGGCCTCGAGGTCGATCTGGTTGGTCCCGATGGAGAAGGTGCCGACGGCCTGCAGGCCGGGCACGCTCTGGAGGACCTTGCGGGTCACGGTGGTCTTGGACCGGATGCCGAGGATCTGGAAGTCCGCGAGGGACTCGATCAGCTCGGCCTCGTCGAGCGCGCCGGGGCGCGTGACGACCTCGATGCCCGCATCACGAAGATTCTGGGCAGCGACAGGGTGGACGTTCTCGAGAAGGAGGGCTCGCAGCACGAGGCCATGGTGCGCCCCGCGGCACCACGCCCACAAACGCGTCTCACCATTCCGGCGTCACGTCCGGCGTCACGCCGCGGCGAGCTCCACGATCCCCGCGGGCAGCGGCTGCTCGTGCACGACGACGAGGCGCTGGGTGGGCCGCGTCATCGCCACGTAGAGGTCGGAGGCCCCGCCGGGGCCGCCCGTGACGGCGACCGGCTCGACCAGCACGACGGCGTCGAACTCGAGACCCTTCGTCTCCCGCGGGTCGAGCACGACCACCTGGGCGTCCTCCGGCCTCTGGGCGAGGAGGCGGTCCGCCTCGGCGCGGCCGAGGGCCTCGGGGAGGATCGCCTCGACGGCCTCGCGCAGCGCGGCGACCTGCTGCGCGGCCGCGACGACGGCGACGCGGCCCGCGCCGTCCGGCCCCACGAACTCGGCCGCCAGCGCGGCCACCTGGTCGCGGACCGCCTGGACGAGCACGGGGCGCGCCGCCCCGGAGGGCGTGACCCGTGCCAGCTCCAGCGCGCCGGGCACCTCGCGGGCCGCCGTGAGGGGCGACGTCGGCAGCCCGGCGGCGGCCGCCATGCGCTGCGCGGCGTCGGCGACAGCGGCCGGCGTGCGGTAGCTCACGGTCAGCTCCTCGAGCCGCCAGGAGTCGCCGAGCACGGGGCCGAGGGCCTGGCCCCAGGACCGCGCCCCCGCCGCGGACGACGTCTGGGCGACGTCCCCGACGATCGTCATCGAGCGGGTCGGCACCCGTCGCACGAGCATGCGCCAGGCCATGGGGGACAGCTCCTGCGCCTCGTCGACCACGACGTGCCCGTAGGTCCACGTGCGGTCCTCGGCGGCGCGCTCGGCCGTCGTCAGGCGCGGCCCGGTCGACTCGAAGCGGGACGCCAGGGTCTCGGCGTCCACGAGGCCGCCGCCGGCGCCGGTCGACTCGAGCACCGAGCGGGCGTACTCGAGCTCGGCCGCGCGCTCCGCGGCGCGGGCCTTCGCCTCGGCGCGAGCGATGGAGCCGTCCTCGCCGAGCAGCTCGGCGGCCTCGTCGAGCAGGGGGACGTCGGCCTCGGTCCACGGCGCGTCGGGCTCACGCCGCAGCGTCGCCCGCTCGCGGGCGGACAGCTCGGGGGCGGCCTCGGCGAGCCGGTGGGGCTTCGCGAAGAGGTCGGCGACGAGCTTCTCGGGCGAGATCGGGAACCACGCGAGGTTGAGCGCCACCCGCACGTCGCGGTGCGAGCGCAGGTCCTCCGTGACCATCGCGACGTCCTCGGGCGCGAGCTCGGTGTCCGCCGCGGCCCGGTACTGGTCGACCAGGCGGGCGAGCATGTCGCGCACGAACGACGCGCGGGCCTCGTTGTGCGGCTTGTGGGTGCGGCGGGCGCGCGCGATCGCGTCGCGCACGTCGCGGCGGCGCACGACGAGGTCGTAGCCCTCGAGCCGGAACCGCACGTCGCGCTCGGGGACGCGCTCGCGGGCGCGTACCGCACGGCGCACGACCTCCCGCCACAGGAGGCGGCCCTTGATCTCGGTGGCCGCGGGGCCGTCGACGGCGGTGGCCCGGATGCCGGGGAGCAGCTCGCCGACGGTCGTGGCCACCACGCCGGTCTCGCCGAGCGAGGGCAGCACCTGGTCGATGTAGCGCAGGAACGCGCGGCTCGGGCCGACCAGCAGCACGCCGCTGCGCTCCAGGACGCGGCGGTGCGCGTACAGCAGGTAGGCGGCGCGGTGCAGCGCGACGGCCGTCTTGCCCGTCCCCGGCCCGCCCTGCACGACGAGCGCGCCTGCGAGCTCGGCGCGGATGATCCGGTCCTGCTCGCCCTGGATGGTCGCGACGATGTCGGTCATCCGGCCGGTGCGGCGTGCGGCCAGCGACGCGAGCAGGGCTCCCTCGCCGGAGAGCGTCGAGGCCGCGAGCGTGCCGTCGCCGTCCTCGCCGTCGGCGGCCTGCAGGGCGTCGAGGTCGAGCACCTCGTCCTCGAGGCCGGTGACGCTGCGCCCGGAGGTCACGAGGTGCCGCCGGCGCCGGACGCCGGCGGGGTGCAGCGCCGTCGCTCGGTAGAACGGGGTCGCGGCGGGCGCGCGCCAGTCCGTCAGGAGCGAGCGGTGGTCGGCGTCGGCCAGGCCGATGCGACCGACGTAGCGGGTGCCGCCGTCGTCGAGGTCGAGCCGCCCGAAGGCGAGCCGGTCCTCGACGGCGTCGAGCTGTGCCACCCGGTCCTCGTAGAGCGTCGCGAACGCGTCCCGCTCGCTGCGGTTCTGGGGCGAGCCCGAGGGGCCCGAGCGGCGGACCTCCGCGAGCCGGTCGCGCGTCGCGCGCCGCAGCTCGTCCAGTCGGGCGTAGAGGGTGTCGACGACACCCTGCTCGCGTGCCAGCTCGTCGTGCCTGCCCGCCACGCATCCTCCCAGCGTCCTTCGCCGCGCTCGTCGGGTGGCGCGGCCCCGTTGCGGCGGACCATCATTGCAGATGCCGAGGGGCCCTGGGTGCACGGTCCGTGCGACCGCCCCGGCACACGGTCCGGACGAAGGTCCCCGACGCTCGCCCGGCCTGCCCCGGTCGTGGGGCGACGCGCCGGGCGCCGGGCTCCGGGCGTGCGGCGGCGTCGGGGCTAGGATCTGGCGCATGAGCAGCGGCGACGTCCTGCGCGCAGGGTCCGAGGGACCCGCCGAAGACGCGACGGCGACCGTGCTCCTCGTGGAGGACGACGACGGGGACGCGCTGCTCGTGACGGAGCTGCTCGACGACGCCGAGGTGGCGGTCGTGCTGCGGCGCGCCCGGTCGGTCGCCGAGGCAGTCGAGGCTCTGTCACGGCCCGGCGGGTCGCCCGGCGTGGACTGCGTCCTGCTGGACCTCGGTCTGCCCGACGCCGTCGGGCTCACGGCGGTGTCCCGGCTGCGCGAGGTCGCCGAGCGCGTGCACGACGTCCCCGCGCTCGTGGTGCTCACCGGTCTCACCGGGGGCGACCAGGGGCTGCAGGCCGTCGCCGCGGGCGCGGACGACTACCTGGTGAAGGGCGAGACGGACGCCGGGCTGCTGGGCCGGTCGCTGCGTTACGCGCTGCAGCGTCGTCGCTCGGCGGCCCAGCAGCGCGCGCTGTACCGCAGCGCGGTCCGGGCGGAGGAGACCGCGCGCCTCGAGCGCGCGCTGCTGCCCAACCCGCTGGTGGGGGACGAGCGCGTCTCGGTCATGGTGGGGTACCTGCCGGGCGGCGGCGGCCTGCTCGGGGGCGACTTCTTCGACACCGTCGAGCGGCCGGACGGGAGCGTCCTGTCGGTCGTGGGCGACGTCGCGGGCCACGGCCCCGACGAGGCGGCCCTCGGCGCCACGCTGCGCACGGCGTGGCGCACGCTCGTGCTGACCGGGACCCCGCCGGAGCATGTCCTCGAGCAGCTGGAGCGGGTGCTCCTCACGGAGCGGGCGCGCCCCGAGGTCTTCGTGACGCTGGCCCAGGTGGTCGTCACGCCCGACCGGTCGGGCGTGGACCTCTACCTGGCCGGGCACCTGCCGCCCCTGCTCATCACCGGTCCTGTGGGCGACCTGCGCTGCGAGCTGCTCGCGCCGACCGGCCGCGGGCGCGCGCTGGGAGTGCCGGTCGAGGGCGGCTGGCGGCCGCGGCGCATCGACCTCGACGGGCCGTTCGCCCTCATGCTCTACACCGACGGGCTGGTGGAGGCCGAGGTGCACGCGGGCCCGCCCACCGCCGGGGGCGGCCCGGCGGGGGAGCCGCCGGTGGACGGGCTGGGCCGGGACGCGCTGGGGCTCGCGGCGCTGCAGGGAGGGCGGGGAGCACCTGTCGGACCGCTGCGCCGGCGGGTGCCCCGGCTCGGGCAGTCGGGCCTGCACGACCTCGTCGCCGACGACCTGGACCGGCACGGGATCGTCGGCGTCGTCGAGCGCGTGCTGCGGCGGGTGCGGGCGCTGCACGGCGGCCCGCTGACCGACGACGCGGCGCTGCTCGTGCTCGGCTGGACGGGCCGCGACACCCCGTACCTGGGGGAGCGGTCGTCGACCCTCGCCGACTCTGCCGAGTGGGCCCGCCCGTGAGACGCGACCGCCCGCTGCACGACGTCGTCCTGCGGCTCCTGCTCATCGTCGGCGCGGTGCTGCTCCTCGCCCTCGGCGTGGCGCTCGTGGCCGTCCAGCGGTCCATCTCGCTGCTCAAGGTCGGGGCCGGGAACGAGGCGGTGGACGCGGCGAACGCCTGGCACCGGGTGCTGCTCGTGGTGGTCGTCGTCCTGGTGCTCCTCGTCGTGCTCATGGGGTGGTTCATGTGGCGCGCCCTGCAGCGCGGGGTGACGCGGCCGCTCGCCCGGCTGGCGGACTCGGTGCGGGCGGCCGCCACCGGGGCGCACGACCACGAGATCCGGGTCGAGGGCACCGGGGAGGTCGCGGCCCTCGCGGCGGACGTGGAGCACATGCGGCGGGAGCTGGTGGCGCAGGTGGCGGAGGTGCGCGCGTCGCACGCCGAGACCGAGCGGACGCACGCTCAGCTCGCCGAGCAGGCGCGGGAGCTCGCCCGTTCCAACCTGGAGCTCGCGCGCTCGAACCGTGACCTGGAGCAGTTCGCGTACGTCGCGTCGCACGACCTGCAGGAGCCGCTGCGCAAGGTCGCGAGCTTCACCCAGCTGCTGCAGAAGCGCTACGGCGAGCAGCTGGACGACCGGGCGGACCAGTACATCGCGTTCGCCGTCGACGGCGCGCTGCGCATGCAGCGGCTCATCCAGGACCTCCTGGCGTTCTCGCGCGTCGGGCGCTCCGGCGGCCCGAAGGAGGAGGTCGACCTCGAGCAGGTCCTCGAGCAGGTCCGGCACGACCTGGGCGAGCGGATCGCCGAGGCGGGGGCGGAGATCAGCCACGACCCGCTGCCGGTGGTGCACGGCGAGCGGGCGCTGCTGGCGATGCTGCTGACGAACGTCGTGGGCAACGCCGTGAAGTTCCGGGACCCCGACCGACCCCCGCACGTCCACGTGTCGGCCCGTCGCCTGCCCGCGCCGGAGGCCGGCTGGGAGGTGTCGTGCGCGGACAACGGGATCGGGATCGACCCGCAGTACGCGGAGCGGGTCTTCGTCATCTTCCAGCGCCTGCACCCCAAGGACGTGTACACGGGCACCGGCATCGGGCTCGCCCTGGTCAAGCGGGTGGTCGAGCACCACGGCGGGCGGGTCTGGCTCGAGCCGTCGGACGGCGGCGGGACCACCGTCCGCTGGACCCTGCCCGACAGCGACGAGGCGGCCGACGCCATCGTCGGCTAGGCTCGGGGAACGTCGCTGACCTGCGACGACGCACCTGGAGTGCGCCCCGACCGGGGGCTCGACGACGGCGAGGAGTGGCGATGGCGGACCAGCAGGCGGGTATCGAGGTCCTCCTCGTCGAGGACGACCCGGGCGACGTGCTGATGACCCGGGAGGCGTTCGAGGAGCACAAGGTCGTCAACCGGCTCTCGGTGGTCGCCGACGGTGTCAGCGCGATGGCGTACCTGCGCAAGGAGGGCGAGCACGAGGACGCCCCGACGCCCGACCTCATCCTCCTCGACCTCAACCTGCCGCGGATGGACGGCCGGGAGGTGCTCGCCGCGGTCAAGGCCGACGAGCGGCTGAAGCACATCCCCGTGGTCGTGCTCACGACCTCGGAGGCGGAGGAGGACGTGCTCCGCTCGTACTCGCTGCACGCGAACGCGTACGTGACCAAGCCGGTGGACTTCGACCGGTTCATCCAGGTGGTCCGCCAGATCGACGACTTCTTCGTCACCGTGGTGCGCCTGCCGCGCCGCTGACCGCGGGCCACCGCGGCACGGTGCGACGGCGGTGCCGACGGCCGGGAAGGATCCTGGCGGCGGGACGGTTGTCACTCCTGCGGGCGCGAGCCCGCCGGCGCGAGCCGGAACCCGAGGAGGACACCGTTGCTGGACCCGCAGAGCATCTACGAGGTCGACGAGGCCGCCGTCGAGCGCGTCCTGCCCCGCCGTGGGCCCGACGCCCCGTCGACCGGCGACGGACCCGTGCTGCTGCACGCCCTCGACGGGTTCGTCGACGCCGGCTCCGCGGCCGAGATCGCCGTGGACCACGTCACCGACGAGCTGACCACCACCCGCCTCGTGACGTTCGACGTCGACCGGCTGCTGGACTACCGCTCCAAGCGGGTCGGGATGACCTTCGACGCCGACCGGTGGTCGTCGTACGACGAGCCGTTCCTCGTGCTCGACCACGTGGCGGACCGGGAGGGGACGGGCTTCCTGCTGCTGCACGGCTCCGAGCCGGACCTGCAGTGGGAGCGCGTCGTCGCGGCGGTGAAGGGGCTCGTGGAGCGGTTCGACGTCTCGCTGACGGTCGGCTTCCACGGCATCCCGATGGGCGTGCCGCACACGCGGCCGCTCTCCCTGACGGCACACGGCACGCGGCCGGGCCTGGTCGAGGACTACACGTCGTTCTTCGGGACCGTGCGCGTCCCGGGCTCGCTGGCCGCGCTGCTGGAGTACCGCCTCGGCGAGGCAGGGCACGACGCGATCGGGTTCACCGTCCACGTGCCGCACTACCTGGCGCAGTCGCGCTACGCCCCGGCCGCGGTGGTGGCGCTGCGGCACGTGGAGCGCGCCACGGGTCTCGACCTGGCGACCGGCCTCCTGGCCGAGGCCGCGGCCGACGCGACGATCGAGGTGGAGAAGCAGGTCGGGGAGTCCACCGAGGTCAAGGCCGTCGTCCGGGCGCTCGAGGAGCAGTACGACGCCTTCACGCGGTCGGTGGGCCGCCCGAGCCTGCTCGCCGAGCAGGCGCCGCTGCCCACGGCCGAGGAGCTCGGCGCCGAGTTCGAGAGGTTCCTGGCCCAGCGCGACGACGACTGACGCCCGCAATGGTCGTTGCGCGGCATATCCGTGGCACGACGGTGTGGTCCGTGCCACACTGACCGCGTTGCAGAGGCGTTCCTCGCAGGAACCGCGGCGGCGGCCTGTGCAGCGACGGGTGGCCGCCCGGTGTGCCCGTGACCGTTGTGACGGAAGGTCGAAGGATCAGCATGGCGCAAGGTTCTGTGAAGTGGTTCAACTCCGAGAAGGGCTACGGCTTCATCGCCCAGGACGACGGCGGTGCCGACGTCTTCGTGCACTACTCCGCGATCCAGTCGCAGGGGTACCGCTCCCTCGACGAGGCCCAGCGGGTCGAGTTCGAGATCACCCAGGGCCCCAAGGGTCCGCAGGCGGAGCAGGTCGTCCCGCTCTGAGTCCCCGGCACGTCTGACGACGGCCGCGTCCCGGCGTGGGGGCGCGGCCGTCGTCGTGCGCGGGGGCCTTCAGGCGCCGGCGAACCGGGCCAGCTCGTCCCCGACCAGGAGCCGCGCGGGCACGGGCAGGCTGCGCAGGCGGCGCGCGAGCGCGGCATCGTCCAGGTCGGGCGCCGTCGGGGGTGCCCCGGCACCGTCGTCCTCCTCGGGCTCGGGCCGCACGGCCACGAGGACCACGTTGCCGTAGCGGCGCCCCTTGAGGATGGCGTGCTCGGCGAGCACCCCGACCCGGCCGTCCTGCACCGCGTCGGGGCCGAACGCGGCCGCCAGGTGCCCGACCTCGCGGCGCGCGAGGTGCAGCGGGGGCCGGTCCGCGCAGTTCGCCAGCAGCACGCCGCCCGGTCGCAGCACCCGGTGCGCGGCGGCGGCGAAGCCGGCGTCGGCCAGGTGGTCGGGGGTGCGGTCGCCGGCGAAGACGTCGCGCACGACGACGTCGAACGACTCCGGTGCGAGGGACGCCAGGGCGTGGCCCGCGTCGTCCGCCCGCAGCCGCAGCCGGGGCGCCCGCGGCAGCGCGAACCACCCCCGGACGAGCTCGAGCAGGCGGGCATCGACGTCGACGCCGAGCTGGCGCGAGTCGGGCCGCTCGTGCTCGACGTGCCGGGCGAGCGCGCACCCAGCCGCCCCGAGGTGCAGCACGCGGAGCGGGCCGTCGGGGAGCCCGGCCAGGACCGCGGCAATCTGCTGCATGTACTCGAAGGCGAGGAAGCCGGGGTCGGCGAGGTCGAGGGCGGAGCTCGGCACGCCGTTGACGTGCAGCGTCACGCGGTCGGGGTGGTCGGGGTCGCGCTCGACCCGGGCCGTGCCGGTGTCGATCGGCACCTCGCCGTCGGGGAGTGTCGGTACGTCGGAGGATGCTGGGTGGCGTCGGCCGGACCGGCGGTCGGGGCGGGAGCCGCCTCGGGAGGTGCGGGACATGGGTCCCAGTCTCCCCGCTCGGCGGCCGGCGCCGGGCCTCGGCCCGGCGGTTGACAGAAATCGAACAGGTGTTCGACACTTGGGTCGGACGCGGGGAAGGCCGCGGAGCACGGGAGGTGCAGGATGTCGGCTCGTACGGGATCTGCCAGGACGCCGGGCGGTCGTGGCCCGGTCGGCGTGGGGGTGCTGCCCCCGAGCCCCGAGGTGGTCAGCCTGCTGGACCGCTCGGACGCCGAGCTCGCGCAGGCGTCGACGGCGTCGGACCCGGCGGACCGCTTCGTGCACGCCCACCTCGCGGCGCTCCGCGCGGCGGCCGCGGTCGTCGCGCTGCGGGGCCGCCCCTCGGCACGCTCGCGGGCCCGCTCCGTCTGGGACATGCTCGCGCTCGTGGAGCCGGACCTCGCCGCCTGGTCCGGGTACTTCGCGTCGGGCGCCCGGGTGCGGGCCGCCGTGGAGGCGGGGCTCGAGCCCGAGGTCGACGCGCACCGCGCCGCCGAGCTGGTCGCGTGCGCGGAGGACTTCCGCGACGAGGTCGGCCTGCTGGTCGACCCGCGTGCCGGGTTCGCCCGGCCGCTCGCGGTCGCCCCGGCGGCGTCGTGAGCCGAGGCCCGCGGGCGGCCGAGGCGTTCCGCGACTGGGGTTCGGACGAGTCGGGTACGTCCGTGCTGCACGTCGACATGGACGCGTTCTTCGCGTCCTGCGAGCTCGTGCGCCGGCCGGAGCTCCGCGGGAGACCCGTGATCGTGGGGGGCCGCGAGCGGGGTGTCGTCCTCGCCGCGACCTACGAGGCGCGCGCGTTCGGGGTCCGCTCGGCGATGTCGATGCCGGCCGCCCTGCGGCTGTGCCCGCAGGCCGTCGTGGTGCCGCCGGACCACCGGCTGTACCACGACGTGTCGGAGTCGGTCATGGAGCTGCTCTCCACCATCACGCCCCTGGTGGAGCGCATCTCGGTCGACGAGGCCTTCCTCGACGTGAGCGGGGCGCGGCGTCGCCTCGGGGCTCCGACGGAGATCGGTGCCCGGCTGCGCGAGCAGGTCCGCGCGGAGCACGGGATCACGTGCTCGGTCGGCGTCGCGCAGAACAAGTTCGTCGCGAAGCTCGCCTCGACCCACGCCAAGCCCGACGGGATGCTGCTGGTGCCGGCAGGCGCCACGGTGCCCTTCCTGCGCACGCTGCCCGTCGGCGCGCTGTGGGGCGTGGGGGAGAAGACGGAGGCAGCGCTCGCCCGGTGGGGCATCACCTCGGTCGCCGAGCTCGCGGACACCGACGTGCCCACCCTCCAGGCGGCCGTCGGGTCGGTGGCCGGCGCGCACCTGCACGACCTGGCCTGGGGACGGGACCCGCGGCCCGTCGTCCCCGGGCACGAGGAGCGCAGCGTGGGGGCCGAGACCACGTTCGAGCGCGACCTGTGGGACCTGGGCGAGGTGGAGCACCGGATGCTGCTTCTCGCGGACCGAGTCGCCGCCAGGATGCGCCACCAGGGCGTCGTCGCGCGCACCGTCGCCGTCAAGGTGCGCACCAGCGACTTCCGCACGCTGACCCGGTCCCGCACCCTCGACGGGCCCACGGACGTCGCCCGGGAGATCCATCTCGTCGCGCGAGAGCTCCTGCGCGCCGCGGACCTTCGCGGGCTGCCCGTCCGGCTGGTCGGTGTCCGCGGAGAGAACCTGCAGGTCAGGTCCGGTCTGGCGGAGCAGGTGACCCTCGACGAGGCCGTAGATCCGCGGCAGGAGGCGCGGCGCGAGGCCGAGCTGGCGCTCGACGCGGTGCGGGAGCGGTTCGGGAGCTCGGCGATCACGCTCGGCGCCGGCTCGGGTCGGGGTCGGGGTTCACCCTCGCCGACTACCGCGCCGGGCAGCGCAGGCATATCCTGAGGGGGTTACCGTTCCACCGCGAGACCCGGGGGGACTCGATGCCACTGTCCGAGTACGAGCAGCGAGTGCTGGAGCAGATGGAGCGCGCGCTGAGCAGCGACGACCCCCGTCTGGCCAACACCCTGCAGCAGGCGCGCCGCCGGTCGCCCCTGCGGTATGTCCTGGCCGGCGTAGGAGTCGTCGCGGGGCTGTTGCTTCTCGTGCTCGGTGCCGCGAGCTCGGAGGCCTGGGTCGGCGTCGCCGGCTTCGTCCTCATGTTCGCCGGGGTCGCGTATGCGTTCGCCGCTCCCCGCCGGTCGAAGTCCGGCCCCACGGGCGTCGTCCGCCCCGACGGCACGATCGACCCGACGTCCAATCCTGACCGGGCCCGCACCGGTCAGCCGGCCCCTCGACCCGCGCCGGCGGCGAAGAAGGAAGGCTTCCTCTCCCGGCTCGAGGAGCGCTGGGAGCGTCGTCGCGACCAGGGGCGCTGAGGCCCGGCGCCGAGGGAGGCGCCGGGTGACCGGGGCGGACCCCCGGCGTCCGGCACCGCGGCCCACCTGAACACCGCAGGAGCCCGACCGGTCCAACGACCGGCCGGGCTCCTGCATGCCTTCGGCCCTGCTCCTGCATGTCTCCGGCCCTGGGGCTCCGGCACGGGGTGTGCCGGCTCCGTGGGCTTCAGGCCCGTGTGTGCAGGCCCGTGTGTGCGGGCGCCTGTGCTCGATCTCCGGGCCTCGTGTCCCGTGTCTCCGGTCCCCGTCAGTCCCCGGCGGTCGTCAGCGCGCGCCGAGCGTCTCGCCGAGCCCGGCGGTGACGGCGTCGGTGAGGCGCTCCAGCTCGTCCTGCGCGGGGGCGTCGGGGTCGCGCGCGTACCGGCTCTGCTCGGCCGCCCCGGCCAGCACGGTCAGGTCCGCGAGCACCTCGGGAGTCAGGGACCGGCCGGACCGGGTGGTCACCGCCGAGGAGATCACCTCGGGCGCCCGGCGGAGCGTCGTGTCCGGCGGGAGGCGGACCCCCTCGGACGCGAGGGCGCCGAGCACCTGCTGCCACGCCAGCTCCGGGTCCAGGTCCTGCGAGGCCCGTCGTCGACGCGCCAGGAGGAGCACCAGCCCGCCGGCGAGCAGGACGATGAGGGAGCCGGCCGTGATCCACACCCAGGCGGGGAGCCCGGTGTCGACGATCGGCGTCGCCGACACCGCCGTGGAGGCCGTGGGTGTGGCTTCGTCCGTCGCCGTCGAGTCGCTGGTGGGCCGGTGGTCCCGGAGGTCGCCGGACGTCGGCGCGGGCGCCGGCTGACCCTGCACGCGCGGCGTCGTGTACGCGGGCGCGCTCCCGGTCTGCTGGGCCGGCGTGGGCTCGAACCGCACCCAACCCGAACCGGGGAAGTAGATCTCCGGCCAGGCGTGCGAGTCCTGCCCGGTGATCTGCCAGGTGGTGTCGCCGGTGCGGTCGCCGGGCAGGTAACCGACGGCGATGCGCGCCGGGATCCCGAGGGACCGGGCCATGACCACCATCGTCGTGGCGAACTGGATGCAGTACCCCGTGCGGTTCTGCAGGAAGTCCCAGACGGGGTCGCCGGTGCCGCCGCGCGGGATGGTGGTCGAGTAGGTGAACCGGGTCGGGTCGCGCAGCCAGCGCTGGAGGGCCACGGCCTGGTCGTACACGGTGTCGGCGTCGTCGACGACGTCGCGGGCCGCCTCCTCGACGTCGCCCGCGTGGGCCGTGTCGGGCACCTGGGTGTAGATCGGGTCGAGGTCGGCGGCGGGGGCGTCCCGCAGCCGGTCGGGGGTCAGGTCGCGCTCGTGCACGGTGAGCGTGTACGAGTCGCCGGCACCGGTGAGCCCGCCCACGACCTCGTCGCGGATCGGGTCGTAGCCCCAGCTCCCGCCCGCGTCGCCGGCGTCCACCGCACGGGGGTCGATGGTGAGGGGGAGCTTGTCGTCCCGCAGCTCGCCGACCTCGAGGGCCACCGAGCGGACGGTGCTCTTCCCGGAGGGCGGGTCGTCGGGCCACAGGACGTCGTCGGCGCCGAAGTCGCGGCCGGCGCGCTCCTCCCCGCGCTGCCAGCGACGCCCGTCGAAGGCGGTGGCGGTGTAGCTGCGCAGCGGGCCGACGTCGGCGTCGGACCCGGTGTCGTACGTGAGCACCACGGAGCTCGACCGCTCGGTGAGGCTGCGCAGGATGTCGAGGTCCTCGGCGAGGCGGATCGTGTCGCCGGTCGTCGTGAAGGCGCGGTACCAGCCGGTGGGCCCGCCCGGGAGGGCGGCCGACGCGCTGCCGACGAGGCCCGCCACCACGGCGAGTGCCGTCGCGGCCGCCGTCGTGGCCACGGCGCGGGAGCGCTCGGCGCGGCGCACCGGGCCGGGGGTGCGTTCCTGGCGCCGGGACCGCGCCGCGAGAGGGCCGTCGATGGTCAGGAGCAGCAGGAGGGCGGTCACGGTCACCACGAACACGCCCCACGGCACCCGCCCGGTCAGGACGAGGGGAGGCGCCCAGAGGGCCAGGAGCGGCAGGCCCGCGCCGGCGGGCCGCCGCAGAGCACCGGCGATCGCGTCGGCGAGGAGGAGCACGAGGAGGGTGCCTCCCACCGCGAGCAGGCCGATCGGCACGCTGCCCGCGACGGGCGCGACCTCCGTACGGGCGATCTCGCCGGCCTCGCCGAGCCGGGCCACCACCCGCGAGACGTGCTCGGGGGTGACGAAGAACGTGGGGTCGGCGGTCGGACCGCCGAAGCGTGCGGCCAGGAACCAGGCCGCGACGACGGCCCCGAGGAGGGTGGGCCACCCGCTCCCCGTCTCGCGCGGGCGGCGTCCGCGGGCGCGTGCTCGGCGCTCGAGGACCACCCGCGTGGTGACGGTCGTCGCGCTGACGAGGAGGATGCCGACCAGCCCGGCGCGCGTCCAGCCGCCGGGGACCACGACGCTGGTGAGGGCGAGCATCGACGCCGCGACCGCGACGGCGACGAGCACCCCGGAGGCGATGGTGCGGGCGGTCGGGCCCGCGTGGGCGGGGATCATGCGATCCCCTCGGCGAGCAGCGCCCAGGCGCGGTCCGGTGGGGTGCCGGGCGGGCACGTCGCGACCCGCCAGCCCGCGGCGCGCAGGTCGCCCACGACGGCCTCGGCGCCCGTCAGCGCGGCGGCCTCGCGGGAGCGCGCCTCGGGGAGGGCGACGACGAGCGCCCAGCAGGTGCCCTCGACGCCGAGCTCGGCGATCTCCCGCAGGGCGGCCTCGGGCTGCGGGCCGAGGACCGCGACGAGGACCTCGTCCTGCGCGCGGTTGGCACGCAGGGAGCGGACGGTCTCCAGGACGGCGCGCTCGGCGTCGGCCGCGCCGCGGTGGCCGTGCAGGTCGACGGCCTGGTCGAGGATCGTCGCGCGGCCCGTGCGCGCGCCCGCGGCGAACGGCACGGGCACGGGGCCGGTGCCGGTGGGCACCAGGCGGGCGGGGTGCCCCGCCTCGAGGAAGGACACGGCGATCGACGCGGCGAGCTCCACGGCCCGCTCGCCGTCCGCGTGCGTGCGGGCGCCGCGCGACGACGGCCAGACCCCGGTGCGCGGGTCCACGGGCGGCGGCAGCAGGGACCGGTCCAGCAGCACGGTCACCGGCCGCACGCCGGCGCTCTCGTCCGCGCGGACCATGAGGCGCCCCTGCCGGGCCGACCCGGCCCAGTGCACGCGGCGGGGGTCGTCACCGGAGACGTACTCGCGCAGCACGGAGTCGTCGGTCGAGGCGAAGCGTGCCCCGGTGGCGGCGCGGTCGACCTCGCCGAGGACCCGGGTGCGGGTGGGCAGCTCGACGGTGCGCGGCCAGACGGCGACCTTCGTCGCGACGCCGAGGGGCTGCGTGGTCCGGACCAGGCCGAAGACGTCGGTGCGGGTGGTGAGCAGCGGGCCGAGCGGCCAGCGCCCGCGCCGGGAGGGGGTGAGCGCGTACGAGACCGTGATGCGGTCCGCGTGCGCCGTGACGCGGGCGCGGATGCCGTGCGGCCCGGCGAGCTCGTGCGCCGCCTGCTCCGAGAGCTTCAGCCGCGCGAGCCGCTCGTAGGCGGCGCCGGTGCGGGCCCGGGCGCCCACGACGAGGCGGACGGACGCGGTCTGGTCGCGCACCACCGGGTTCGGCGTGAGCTCGCGCGTGACGACCAGCGCGCCGCGGCCGGCGTCGAGGCGCTGCGTCCCCATGAGCGCCCAGGCGAGCAGGACGGCCAGCACGGCGGCCGCGCCGAGCCCGACGACGTCGGGCAGCTCGAGGAACGCCCCGAGCGCCGCGAGCACGAGGCCCGCGACCAGCAGCGCCGTGCCGCGGCGGGTGGGGCGGACGCGGGCGAGACGCCGCAGCGCGGGGTGCGCGTCGTCCCTTGCCGCGGCGGGCGGGGTCGGGCCGGGCGCGCCGGTCTCGGCGCGGCCCGGTGCGGGCCGGGCGGCGTCGTCGCCGGTCATGGTCGGCGCCCTACCGGCCGCGCGAGGGGCGCGCGACCGACCCGGCCGGCGGGAGCGCGGACACCGTGCGCCCGCCGGGCACGTCCGTGCGCCGGACGATCTCCTCGACGACGTGCTCGGGGGTCACGCCGCCGAGCCGCGACTCGGTGCTGAGGATGAGGCGGTGCGCGAGGACGGGGACGGCCAGGCCCTGGACGTCGTCCGGGAGCACGTGCGTGCGGCCCGCCATGGCGGCGACGGCCTTCGCCGCGCGCAGGAGCTGCAGCGAGGCGCGCGGGGACGCGCCCAGGCGGAGGCCGTCGTGGCCGCGGGTCGCGCCGACGAGATCGAGCACGTACTGCTTCACGGGCGCGGCGGCGTACACGGCCCGCACGACCTCGGCGTAGCGCACCATGTCGTCGCCCGTGGTGACGGGGGACAGGTGGGCGAGCGGGTCGGCGGACTCCTGCCGGTCGAGCATCTGCAGCTCGGCGTCCGTGTCGGGGTAGCCGACGGTGAGACGGGCCATGAAGCGGTCGCGCTGCGCCTCGGGCAGCGGGTACGTGCCCTCCATCTCCACCGGGTTCTGGGTGGCGACGACGAGGAACGGCCGCGGGAGCGTGTGGGTGGTCCCGTCGATCGTGGTCTGGCCCTCCTCCATGCACTCGAGGAGCGCCGACTGGGTCTTGGGCGAGGCGCGGTTGATCTCGTCGCCGATGACGACGTTGTTGAACACCGGGCCGGGCCGGAACTCGAAGTCGTGGGTGGACGTGCGGAAGATGTTGACGCCCGTGAGGTCGCTCGGCAGCAGGTCCGGGGTGAACTGGATGCGGCCCACGCGGCAGTCGATGCTGCGGGCCAGCGCCTTGGCGAGGGTGGTCTTGCCGACTCCCGGGACGTCCTCGATCAACAGGTGACCCTCGGCGATCAGGACGGCGACCGTGATCTCGGCGAGGCCCGGGCGACCGGAGACGACCGAGTCGACGGCCTCGCGCACCCGCGTCGTCGCGGCGACGAGCGCGTCGAGGTCGCGCGCCAGGGCGGCCGGGTCGGCGCCGTCCGCGTGGGCGCGGCCCGAGGTGTCCTCCGTCTCCGTGCGTGCGCCGGCGAGCGTGGGGGAGACGGGTTCTGGGTGCACGGGTGACCTCCGGTTCACGTGCTCGTGACGGTCCTCGCAGCCTAGTGGAATCACGGCCCCGCGTGACGTCGATCACCCGGATCACCCGCTCCACCCTCCTCCACGACCCGCCGGCCGGCCGCGGCGGCGCGGGGGCGGGCCGACCGGACCGGCCGCGGGCCCTCGTGCGGGGCCCGGTTGGGAGACCGTCCGGGGCCGGGTCGGCGCACGCCCTCCACCGCGCTCCACCGGGGCCTGCACCGGGCCCCGGCGCCCTGACCTGGGGCGATGTGTGGGGACTGTGCGCGGAGCGGGTGAGATGGGGAGAACTGCCCATCCTTTGCCGCGCCTGGTGGAGCAAAGTGGAGTAGCGTGGAGGATGCGGGAGCGCGAGGGGAGGTGCGAGCCGTGGCAGGTCTGGAGGACACGTTTCCGGGGGCCGGGCTGCTGCTGGGCACCTACACCCCCAAGCTCGACGAGAAGGGCCGGCTGATCCTCCCCGCGAAGTTCCGGGCCCGACTCGCTCCCGGCCTCGTCATGACGAGGGGGCAGGAGCGCTGCCTCTTCCTCCTCCCCATGGACGAGTTCGGCCGCATGTACGAGCAGGTGCGGCAGGCCCCCGTGACCAGCCGGCAGGCGCGCGACTACCTCCGCGTGTTCCTGTCGGGTGCGAGCGACGAGCTGCCGGACAAGCAGGGGCGGGTCGTCATCCCGGCCGCCCTGCGCACGTACGCCGGTCTCGACCGGGACGTCGCCGTGATCGGCGCCGGCACCCGCGTGGAGGTCTGGGACCGGACCACCTGGGAGACCTACCTGGCCGAGCAGGAGTCGTCGTACTCCGAGACGTCCGAGCAGATCTTCCCCGACCTGCAGTTCTGACCGACCACAACCGCACAGCAGCACCGGCGCCTCCACGGGCGTCACCCGGGCCCCGCACGACGAGGCCTCCTCCCGCGAGGGTCTGGCGCACTTCCCCGGCGCCAGAACGGCGCGGAGGGAGACCTGGCCGGGCGGGGCCCGAGCATCACAGGGCGACCGCGGACGACGCGGACGACCGACGACGAGCACTGACGAGCACCGACGAGCACCGACGAGCACCGAGAGGAGAGCCACCGATGACGACACCGGACGATGCGCGTGCGACGGGCGACCGTCACCTGCCCGTGCTTCTCCAGCGGTGCGTGGACCTCCTCGCGCCCGCGCTGGTGGAGCCGGGCAGCGTGCTGGTCGACTGCACGCTGGGCATGGGCGGGCACACCGAGGCCGTGCTGGAGCAGGTCCCGACGGCCCGGGTCGTGGGCATCGACCGGGACACGCAGGCGCTGCGCCTGGCGTCCGAGCGGCTGGCCCGCTTCGGGGAGCGCTTCACCCCGGTGCACGCGGTGTACGACGAGATCGGCGACGTCGTCGCGGAGCTCGGGCTCGACGGCGTGCAGGGCGTCCTCATGGACCTCGGGGTGTCCTCGTTGCAGCTCGACGAGGCCGACCGCGGCTTCGCCTACGCGCAGGACGCGCCCCTCGACATGCGGATGGACCAGACGCGCGGCATCACGGCCGCCGACGTCCTCAACTCCTACGACGAGCGCGCCATCGCCCGGCTGCTGCGGGAGTACGGCGAGGAGCGGTTCGCGCCGCGCGTCGCCCGGGCGATCGTGCGACGGCGCGAGGAGCGCCCGTGGGAGCGGACGGGCGAGCTCGCGGACCTCGTGCGCGCGTCCATCCCGGCCGCCGCCCGCAAGACGGGCGGCAACCCGTCGAAGCGCACGTTCCAGGCGCTGCGGATCGAGGTGAACGGCGAGCTCGAGGTGCTGGAGCGCGCCGTCCCCGCGGCGATCGAGGCGCTGGCCACGAACGGCCGGATCGTCGTCGAGTCCTACCAGTCGCTGGAGGACCGCATCGTCAAGCGGGCCCTGGCGCGCGGCACGACGTCGAGCGCACCGGCGGGCCTCCCCGTGGAGCCCGAGACCCACAAGCCGTACCTCGAGGCCCTGACGCGGGGGGCCGAGGAGGCCGACGAGGCCGAGCTCGAGCGCAACCCGCGCGCCGCCTCGGTGCGGCTGCGGGCGGCGCGCCGCGTCCGTCCCACCCCCGACCACCTGCGCACGACGCCCGCGACCACCAGGCGTCCGACCACCAAGCGCCCGACCGCGGCGCGCCCCACCAAGGAGGACCGCCGATGAGCGCCCTGCGTGCCCCCGCCACCCCCGGGACCCGTCCCGCCGCGGCACCCCGCCGCGCGCCGCTGACCTCGCTGCCGGGCGGCGCCGCCGACCGGGGGCGACGGCTCGACGCCGTCCGGGCACCGCTCCAGGCGACGTCGGGCGTGCCCTTCCTCGTGCTGTGCGCGCTCATCCTCGCCGGGGCGCTGCTTGCGGCCCTGCTCCTGAACACGTCGATGGCGCGCGGGTCCTACGAGGCGGCGCGGCTGCAGGCCCAGGTCGGCCAGGTCGCACAGGACGTGCAGGGCAAGCAGGAGGACCTGCGCGCCGCAGAGGCGTCCCTCGCGAAGCGCGCCACCGACCTCGGCATGGTCCCGGCGCAGGACCCGACGATGATCAGCATCGAGAAGCGCGCCACCGTCGGCATCGGCGAGGGCGACGCGAAGGCGGGCACCGCGGGGAACCGGTGAGCGAGCGACGCGCGCCCGGGTCGGCGCGGGGCGCCGGCAGCGGGTCCGGGAACGGGCGCGGGAACGGGCGCGGGAACGGGCGCGGCTCGGCGGCCGGGCGTGCGACACGCCCGGTCCAGGGTCGCTCGGGGCGGGCGGCTGCCCCGCAGACTCGGGGGGTGAGCTCCTCCCGCACCTCGTCCGGCTCCGCGCCGCGCACCTCGTCCGGCTCCGCGCCGCGCGCCGCGTCCGGCTCCGCGTCGGGCGCGCGCGGCGCGGCCCGGCCGGCCTCCGGGCGGGGCACGGTGCGTAACACGAACCCCGCGACGCCGCGGGGCGGCGTCGGCGGCCGGACCACGACCGCGCGGCGCACGGGCTCGGGCGCCGTCC
>NZ_JBHWYY010000017.1:0-43988 GCF_042728595.1 Isoptericola sp. NPDC060185
GGACCTGCGTCGTCCGGTCGCCGTCGTTCACCGCCGGTGTCACAGTTTCAGGTATGACCGACCAGGCGGCGCCGCCCGGGCAGCACCCGGAGCACGAGGGGGACAGGGCGTTCTTCGGGCATCCGCGGGGCCTGATGACGCTCGCCACCACCGAGCTGTGGGAGCGGTTCAGCTACTACGGGATGCGCGCCATCCTGTACCTCTACCTGACCGACACCGTGCTCAACGGCGGTCTCGGGATGGACGCGACCACCGGCGCGGCCTTCGTGTCCATCTACGGCACGTCCGTCTACCTGCTGTCGGTGGTCGGCGGCTGGCTGGCCGACCGCGTGGTCGGGGCGCGCCGGTCCGTGCTGTACGGCGGCATCATCATCGCCGCCGGGCACGTCTCCCTCACGGTGCCGACCTACGCCTTCTCGATGCTCGGCATCGGCCTGGTCGCCTTCGGCACCGGCCTGCTCAAGCCGAACGTCTCCTCGATGGTCGGCGAGCTGTACTCCCGCGACGACCCGCGTCGCGACCCGGCCTTCTCGATCTTCTACATGGGGATCAACCTCGGGTCGTTCTTCTCGCCGTTCGTCGTGGGCTTCGTGCAGCGCCAGTGGGGTTACCACGCGGGCTTCTCGGTCGCCGCCGTCGGCATGGGCATCGCGCTCGTCTTCTTCGTCGCCGGGTACAAGTACCTCGGCAAGGCCGGCACCGACGTGCCCAACCCGATCACGCCGGAGGACCGGCCGGCCGTGGTCCGTCTCGGCCTGATCGTGCTGGGCGCCATCGCCGTCGCGACCGTGCTCGCGGTGCTGATGGCCGGGGGCTGGAGCACGGACACCTTCATCGACGCGGTGTCGTACCTCGCGCTGGCGACCCCGGTCGTGCTGCTGACCGTGATGTACCGGTCGAAGCGCGTGACGGATGCCGAGCGGCCGCGGGTGCTGGCCTACGTGCCGCTGTTCGTCGCGGCGATGCTGTTCTGGATGATCTTCGAGCAGGCGGCCACGACGCTGACGCAGTTCGCCGCGGACCGCACGGACCTGAACCTCTTCGGCATCGAGCTGTCGCCGGCGTTCTTCCAGTCGATCAACCCCGCGTCGATCATCGTCCTGGCGCCGGTGTTCGCGTGGATCTGGACCAAGACGGGCGACCGCCCTCCGACCGCCTACAAGTTCGTCATGGGGCTCACGCTCGCGGCGCTGTCGTTCCTGTTCCTCGCCGGGATGTCCGAGGTCTTCGCCGACGCGAAGGCGCCGCCCTGGGTGCTCATCGGCGTCTACGTCATCCAGACGCTCGGCGAGCTGTGCCTGTCGCCGGTCGGCATCGCGGCCACGACGCTGCTGGCGCCGCGCGCCTTCCGTGGGCAGGCGATGGCGCTGTGGTTCCTGTCGTCCGCCGCGGGGCAGGCGATCACCGCCCAGACGATCGAGGCGACCGAGGGCGTGTCGGACACGGCGTACTTCGGCGGGATCGGTGTGGTGGCGCTCGTGTTCGCGGGGATCCTGCTGCTGCTCGCGCCGTGGGTCACGCGGCACATCCGCCACGCCGACGAGCTGGAGCACACCCACAGCGCCGGCGCGTGAGGCGCCGGCGCCGCGGGGGTGCGTGGTGCAGGGGCGGCGAGGTGCCGCGTCAGCGCAGCCAGCCCGCGCTGCCGGGGACCGGCGAGGCGGCCCAGGCGCGGCCGAGCCCCCAGGTGTCGCCGGCGCGGGTCAGGGCGAGCGCGACGAGCAGGGCCGCGTAGAGCAGGTGCTGGTCGACGACGGGGTTCTGCGAGCCCGCGGCGAACGGCCAGACGGAGGCCCACAGGGACAGCATGAGCAGGCCGCCGGCCACGGCGGCGACGCGGAGCCCGATGCCGAGCAGCAGGGCCAGGCCCGTGCCGAGCATGCCGAGCATGAAGAGCCAGTCGACGGCGGGGCCGGAGAGCGTGGCGAAGCCGGCGGCGAGCGGGCTCTCGATCGAGCCCAGGTACCCGGCCGTGGGGGAGGAGCCGGACACCCACGCGCGCTCGGCGGGGGTGGCGTAGCCCAGGCCGAACGTCTTGTCGGCCACGGGCCACAGGAAGACCCCGGCCAGGAGGAGGCGACACAGGGCCAGCGCGCGGCGCGCGGCCGGGCGGGTGACGACGTGCGCGTCGTCGTCCGCGCGGGTGCGGTCGGTGGTCGTGGTACGGGTCGTGTCGTGTCCTGCGGCGGTCGCGGTCATGAGTGAGCTCCCTGATCGTGGTGCGCTGCGTGGTGCCGGTCTGATTTGGACGGAGTGCTGCCGAACTCGGGTCAAGATGCCAAGGTTGCCTCGGCGTCGCAACCATTTCGTGACCTTCGTGTCGTTTCGACCGGCAAAGCGACCAAAGGACGGACGAATGCCCGGGATGCGGGACGGCGGGCGTAGCGTTCCCGTGCGCGCCGTCCGTGATGGCGCGGCACCACTCGTCGAAGGAGCTGACATGAGCCGTCCCCTGCGCTCTCGGACGTCCACCCACGGCCGCAACATGTCCGGTGCCCGCGCGCTCTGGCGCGCCACCGGCATGGGCTCGGAGGACTTCGGCAAGCCGATCGTCGCGATCGCGAACTCCTACACGCAGTTCGTGCCGGGCCATGTCCACCTCAAGGACATGGGCGACCTCGTGGCCTCGGCGATCCGCGAGGCGGGTGGCGTGTCCAAGGAGTTCAACACCATCGCGGTGGACGACGGCATCGCGATGGGTCACGCGGGGATGCTCTACTCGCTGCCCAGCCGCGACCTCATCGCCGACTCGGTCGAGTACATGGTCAACGCGCACTGCGCGGACGCCCTCGTCTGCATCTCGAACTGCGACAAGATCACGCCCGGCATGCTCAACGCGGCGCTGCGTCTCAACATCCCGGTGATCTTCGTGTCCGGCGGGCCGATGGAGGCCGGCAAGGCGGTCGTCGCCGACGGAGTGGCGAAGACCCCGCTCAACCTCATCAACGCGATCAACTACTCGGCCGACGACAACGTGTCCGACGCCGCGCTCGCCCAGGTCGAGGAGAACGCCTGCCCCACCTGCGGCTCCTGCTCGGGCATGTTCACCGCGAACTCGATGAACTGCCTCACCGAGGCGCTGGGCCTGTCGCTGCCGGGCAACGGCTCGACGCTGGCCACGCACGCCGCTCGCAAGGAGCTCTTCCTCGAGGCCGGCCGCACGATCGTCGACCTGGCCAAGCGGTACTACGACGACGAGGACGACTCGGCCGCGCCGCGGTCGATCGCCACCAAGGCGGCGTTCTCCAACGCGATGGCCCTCGACGTGGCGATGGGCGGCTCCACCAACACGGTGCTGCACATCCTGGCCGCGGCGCAGGAGGGCGAGGTCGACTTCGACCTGTCCGACATCGAGGCGATCAGCCGCCGGGTGCCGTGCCTGAGCAAGGTGGCGCCGAACCACCCGGACTACCACATGGAGGACGTGCACCGCGCCGGCGGCATCCCCGCCCTGCTGGGCGAGCTGGACCGCGCCGGCCTGCTCGACCACGACGTGACGTCCGTGCACTCGCCGACCCTGCGGGGCTGGCTGGACGACTGGGACGTGCGCGGGGGCAAGGCCACCCAGCAGGCGGTCGAGCTGTTCCACGCGGCGCCCGGGGGCGTGCGCACCACGCAGGCCTTCTCGACGTCGAACGTGTGGGAGAGCCTTGACACGGACGCCGCCGGCGGCTGCATCCGCGACCTCGAGCACGCGTACACCGTGGAGGGTGGCCTGGCCGTGCTGCGCGGCAACCTGGCCACCGACGGCGCCGTGTTCAAGACGGCGGGCGTCGACCCGGACGTCTTCCACTTCGTGGGGAAGGCCCTCGTCTGCGAGTCGCAGGAGGACGCGGTCGAGAAGATCCTCACCAAGCAGGTCCAGCCGGGCCACGTCGTGGTGGTGCGCTACGAGGGCCCGTCCGGCGGCCCGGGCATGCAGGAGATGCTCTACCCGACGTCGTTCATCAAGGGTCGTGGCCTGGGCAAGGTCTGCGCGCTGATCACCGACGGCCGGTTCTCCGGCGGGTCGAGCGGCATCTCCGTGGGGCACGTGTCGCCCGAGGCTGCGGCCGGCGGCACGATCGGCCTGGTCGAGGACGGCGACGAGATCGAGATCGACGTCGACACCCGGCTGATCCGCCTCAACGTGCCGGACGAGGTGCTCGCCGAGCGTCGCGCCAAGATGGAGGCCCGGGAGAACCCGTGGCAGCCGGAGAACCGCGACCGCTACGTGTCCCCGGCCCTGCAGGCGTACGCCGCGATGGCGACGTCCGCGGACCGCGGCGCCGTGCGCGACGTGTCGCTCATCGCGCGACGCTGACGGTCGTCACGTTCGCGTCATAGCCGTGGCGTAGGCTCCGGGCATGGTCGACCAGCCGCCGCAGCCTGCCCCGACGTCCGCCGCGCGCAACGAGCGGGAGCTCGAGCCGGAGATCGTCACCGACCTGCGCGAGCGGATGACCTACGGCTCGTACCTGCACCTGGACCGGCTGCTGTCGGCCCAGGAGCCGATCAGCACGCCCGCGCACCACGACGAGATGCTGTTCATCGTGCAGCACCAGACCACGGAGCTGTGGCTCAAGCTGGTGCGGCACGAGCTCGTCTCCGCCCGCGACCTCCTCGCGGCCGACGAGCTCGGGGCGGCGCTCAAGCGCATCGCGCGCGTCAAGCACGTGCAGCGCACGCTGACCGAGCAGTGGTCGGTCCTCGCGACCCTCACGCCCAGCGAGTACGCCCAGTTCCGCGGCTTCCTCGGCAACGCGTCGGGCTTCCAGTCCTGGCAGTACCGGGCGGTCGAGTTCCTGCTCGGCAACAAGAACGCCCGGATGCTCGCGGTGTTCGACGCGGAGCCCGAGGCGCGCGCGGAGCTCGCCCGGCTGCTCGCCGAGCCCAGCGTGTACGACGAGTTCCTGCGCTACCTCGCCCGGCACGGCCACGACGTGCCGCAGCGGGTGCTCGACCGCGACGTCACCACCGCGCACGCGCTCGACGAGGACCTCGTCGAGGTGTTCCGCCGCATCTACGCCGACCCCGAGTCCGACTGGTCGGCGTACGAGACCTGCGAGGAGCTCGTCGACCTCGAGGACAACTTCCAGCTCTGGCGCTTCCGGCACATGAAGACGGTGCTGCGCATCATCGGCACCAAGCGCGGTACCGGCGGCTCCAGCGGCGTCGGCTTCCTGCAGCGGGCGCTCGACCTCACGTTCTTCCCCGAGCTGTTCGCGGTGCGCACCGAGATCGGGGCGACGGCGGGTCCGGGCGCACGGTCGTGACCGGCCCGCTCCGGGTGCCCCCGGGCCTCGCCCCGGTCACCCTCCCCGGCACCGTCCCGGCGGAGGTCCGCCTCCGCCTGCAGGAGGCGGGCACCCTGCTCCCGCCGTTCACCGACCATCACGTGCACCTGGGCCTCGTGGACCCGGCGCCGCTGAGGTCGCGCGGCGTCGCCGCCGTGCACGACCTGGGCGGGACCGCGGCCGACCTTGCGGCCTTGGCGACGGCGACGGCCGGCGACCCGGCGATGCCGCGCGTCGCGTACGCGGGGGCGTTCCTCACCGCGCCGGGCGGGTACCCGGGCGACCGGCCGTGGGCACCCGCCGCCTGGGTCGAGGAGGTCGCCGACCCGGCGGCCGCCGTCGCCGCCGTGGACCGGCAGGTGGCCGCCGGGGCGTCGTTCGTCAAGGTCGCGCTGCACGCGGGCGCCGGGCCGACGCCCGACGACGCCACGCTGGCCGCCGTCGTCGACCGGGCGCACGCCCGGGGGCGGGACGTCGTCGCCCACGCCGAGGGGCCGGGCCAGGCCGCGCGCGCGTTCGCGGCGGGGGCCGACCGGCTGGCGCACGCCCCGTTCAGCGAGCGCCTGCCCGACGAGCTGCTCGTGGCGATGGCCTCGGGCGGGGCCGCGGGCCGGCCGACGACCTGGCTCAGCACCCTCGACGTCCACGGCTGGGGCGACCCGACGCCCGAGGAGGCCGCCGCCTACGACACCGCCCTCGACAACGTCCGCCGGTTCGTCGCGGCGGGCGGCCGCGTCCGCTACGGCACCGACCTGGGCAACGGCCCGCTGCCGGTGGGGCTGAACGCCCGCGAGCTGGCCGCGCTCGCGGCGGCCGGGCTCGGCAGACGCTCCCTGCTCCAGGCGCTGGTGGGCGACGACCCGCCCGCCGGCCTGGTGTCGTTCGTGCCGGGCCGGGCACCCGCGCGGGCCGACGACGGTGCCGTGCACGCCGCGTGGCTCGCCCGCGCCACCGTCCTCGACGTCGCCGACCTGAGCGACCCCGCCTTCGTCCCACCCACCGACCAGCCCACCGCACCCGGAGGAGCCGCATGACCACCGCCGCCGCCACCCGCCGCGACCGCGCCGCCGCGCTGGACGCCGCCGACCCGCTGGCCCGGTTCACGTCCGCGTTCGTCCCCTCCGACGAGGTGACGGCCTACCTCGACGGGAACTCGCTGGGCCGCCCCACGAGGGCGTCCGCCGAGCGGCTCGCCCGCTTCGCGCCGGAGGTCTGGGGCGCCCGCCTCATCCGCGGCTGGGACGAGGAGTGGTACGAGCTGCCGCTGCGCCTCGGCGACCGCATCGGCGCGGTGGCGCTCGGCGCGGCGCCGGGCCAGACGTTCGTCGGCGACTCCACCACCGTGATCCTCTACAAGCTGGTGCGCGCGGCGCTGTCGTCGCCGCGGGCGGCCGGGCGCGACGAGATCGTCCTCGACTCCGGCAACTTCCCGACCGACCGCTTCGTGCTGGAGGGCGTGGCCCGCGAGCACGGCGCCACGCTGCGCTGGATCGCGCCGGACCACGACGGCGGCGTCACGCCGGACCAGGTCTCCGCGGTGCTGGGCGAGCGGACGGCGCTCGTCGTGCTGAGCCACGTGGCGTACCGCTCGGGGTACGTGAGCGACGCCGCGGAGATCACCCGGCGCGCGCACGACGCCGGCGCACTGGTGCTGTGGGACCTGTGTCACTCCGCGGGCGCGGTGCCCGTCGCGCTCGACGCGTGGGGCGCCGACCTCGCCGCCGGCTGCACGTACAAGTACCTGGGCGGCGGGCCGGGGTCGCCCGCGTTCGGCTACGTGCGCGCGGACCTGCAGGACGAGCTGGTGCAGCCGATCCAGGGCTGGATGGGCAGCGACCAGCCTTTCGAGATGGGCCCCGCGTACGCGCCGCACGCCGGTGTGCGGCGGTTCCTGTCCGGCACGCCGGCGATCGTCGGGATGCTGGCGATGCAGGACATGCTCGACCTCGTCGCCGACGCCGGGCTCGACGCCGTCCGAGCCAAGTCGGTGGCGCTCACCCGGTTCGCGCTGGAGCTCGTCGACGACCTGCTCGTGCCGCTCGGCGTGCGCGTCGCCTCCCCGCGGGACGACGACCGCCGCGGCAGCCACGTGACCGTCGACCACGACGCGTTCGCCGACACCCTGCCGCTGCTGTGGGAGCGCGGCGTGATCCCGGACTTCCGCCGGCCGAACGGCCTGCGCCTCGGCCTCTCGCCGCTGTCCACGTCGTTCGACGAGGTGCGCGTCGGCGTGGAGGCGGTGCGCGACGCGCTGGTCGAGGTGACGGGCGCGGGCATCACGGGCACCGCGTGATCCTCGACGACCTCGACGCCCGCCCCGGCAGCGCGACGTCGCTGCTGCGCACGGTCGTGGGCCTGTACGCCCGCGACCTGGGCGGGCACCTGGCCGTCGCGGACCTGGTCGCGCTGCTCGGCACGGTAGGCGTGGCTCCCGGGGTCGCGCGGTCGGCGGTCTCGCGGGCGAAGGCCCGGGGCCTGCTCGACGCCGAGGAGCCCGGCGGGCGGGCGGGGTACCGCCTCGCTCCGGGCGCGGAGGCGATGCTCGCGCGCGGCGACCGGCGGATCTTCGGCTTCCGGCAGCAGGGCTCGGAGGAGCCCTGGTGCCTCGTGTCGTTCTCGATCCCCGAGGCGCGGCGCGACGCGCGCCACCAGCTGCGCCGGCACCTGGCCGGCATCGGGTGCGGCACGGTCGCGGACGGGTTGTGGATCTGCCCCGGCCACCTCACCGACGAGGTCGAGGGCATCCTCGACGGGCTCGGCCTGCGCGACGCCGCCACCGTGTTCCTCACGGGCACGCCCCGCGTGGCCGGGGCGCTCGCGGACGCGGTCGCCCGCTGGTGGGACCTGGACGATCTCGCCGCCCGGCACCGCGCCTTCCTCGCGGCGCACCCCGACCCCGAGGCCGCCGCCGCGGGCAGGGACCCGGCCGACGCCTTCGCGCGCTGGGTGCGCGCCGTCGACGACTGGCGCCCGCTGCCGTACGTCGACCCCGGGCTGCCTGCCGCCGTGCTGCCCGCGGACTGGCCGGGCACCGCGGGTGTCGCACGGTTCGCCGCGCTGCGCGCCGCGCTCGCGGGGCCGGCCGCCGCGCACGTGCGCGCCGTCGTCCCTACGCTCGGGGCATGAGCGATCTCAAGCCCCGGTCCCGCCAGGTCACCGACGGCCTGGAGGCGACGGCCGCGCGCGGCATGCTGCGCGCCGTCGGGCTCGGCGACGACGACTTCGCGAAGCCGCAGATCGGCGTCGCGAGCTCGTGGAACGAGATCACGCCGTGCAACCTCTCGCTGGACAGGCTGTCCCAGGCGGTGAAGCACGGCGTGCACGCGGGCGGGGGCTACCCGCTCGAGTTCGGCACCATCTCCGTCTCCGACGGCATCTCCATGGGGCACGAGGGGATGCACTTCTCGCTCGTCTCCCGCGACGTCATCGCGGACTCGGTGGAGACGGTGATGCAGGCCGAGCGGCTCGACGGCTCGGTGCTCCTCGCCGGCTGCGACAAGTCGCTGCCGGGGATGCTCATGGCCGCGGCCCGCCTGGACCTCGCGAGCGTGTTCCTCTACGCCGGCTCGATCATGCCCGGCTGGGTGAAGCTCTCGGACGGCACGGAGAAGGACGTGACGATCATCGACGCGTTCGAGGCCGTCGGGGCGTGCGCGCGGGGGCTGATGAGCGAGGAGGACGTCGGCCGCATCGAGCGCGCCATCTGCCCCGGCGAGGGCGCGTGCGGCGGGATGTACACGGCCAACACGATGGCGTCGGCGGCGGAGGCGCTCGGCATGTCGCTGCCGGGGTCGGCCGCGCCGCCGTCGGCGGACCGCCGTCGCGACGCCTTCGCCCAGGCCTCCGGCGAGGCGGTGGTCGAGCTGCTGCGGCGCGGCATCACCGCGCGCCAGATCCTCACCAAGGAGGCCTTCGAGAACGCGATCGCCGTGGTGATGGCGTTCGGCGGCTCCACCAACGCGGTGCTGCACCTGCTCGCCATCGCGCACGAGGCGGAGGTGGAGCTCACCCTCGACGACTTCTCCCGCGTCGCCGACCGTGTGCCGCACCTCGGCGACCTCAAGCCGTTCGGCCGCTACGTCATGAACGACGTCGACCGCATCGGCGGGGTCCCCGTCGTGATGAAGGCGCTGCTCGACGCCGGCCTGCTGCACGGCGACTGCCTCACCGTCACCGGGCGCACCGTCGCGGAGAACCTGGCCGACATCGCCCCGCCCGACCCGGACGGCAAGATCCTGCGCGCTCTGGACCGGCCGATCCACCCGACGGGCGGCATCACGATCCTGCACGGGTCGCTCGCCCCCGAGGGCGCGGTCGTGAAGTCGGCCGGCTTCGACTCCGACGTCTTCGAGGGCACGGCCCGCGTCTTCGAGCGGGAGCGCGCCGCCCTGGACGCCCTCGAGGACGGCACGATCACCGCCGGTGACGTCGTCGTCATCCGCTACGAGGGGCCCAAGGGCGGGCCGGGGATGCGCGAGATGCTCGCCATCACAGGCGCGATCAAGGGCGCGGGGCTGGGCAAGGACGTGCTGCTCATCACCGACGGGCGGTTCTCCGGCGGCACCACCGGCCTGTGCGTGGGGCACATCGCCCCCGAGTCCGTCGACGCCGGGCCGATCGCGTTCGTGCGCGACGGCGACCGCATCCGCCTCGACGTCGCGCGCAAGACGCTCGACCTGCTGGTCGACGACGCCGAGCTCGCGTCGCGCCGGGACGGCTGGGCGCCCCTGAGCCACGGGTACACGCGCGGGGTGCTCGCCAAGTACACGAAACTGGTGCAGTCGGCGTCCCGAGGAGCGGTCCTGGGCTGACGCGACCGGCTCTGACCAGGCAGGATCGCTGCATGGGAAAGGTGCACGAGCGGATCGACGGCCGGCTGCGGAGCTTCCTTGAGGCCCAGCACGTCTTCTTCGTCGCGACCGCGCCGCTGGCGGGCGACGGGCACGTCAACGTCTCGCCGAAGGGGATCGACGGGTCCTTCGTGGTCGTCGACGAGCACACCGTCGCCTACCTCGACCTCACGGCGTCCGGCGCGGAGACCATCGCGCACCTGCGCGAGAACGGGCGCATCACCCTGATGTTCTGCGCCTTCGACGGGCCACCGAACATCGTGCGCATGCACGGCCGTGGCCGCGTCGTGACGATCTACGACGACGAGTACGCGGCCTGGGAGCCGCGCTTCCCCGAGAGGCGCGGGGCGCGGGCGGTGATCGTGGTCGACGTCGACCGGGTGTCGGACTCCTGCGGCTACGGGGTGCCGCTGCTCGACTACGTGGGGGAGCGCGACCTGCTGCCCCCGTTCATGGACCGCAAGGGCACCGAGGGCCAGGCCGAGTACCGGCGGCAGAAGAACCGCACCAGCATCGACGGCCTGCCGGCGTACGACGACGACCCCCTCCCCACCGCTCCCACCGGCCACGCGGGCTAGCGAGCGCCACGCCGCCGGGCGATGCTGGGGGCATGAGCGACTCGATCACGCCGCGAGAGTTCCTCCACGCCGACGGCGTCGCGGACTGGCAGGCGGACGACGGCTCCGCCTGGGCGGTCTTCCGGAGCGGGTCGTTCGCGGCCGGCGCGCGCTTCGTCGACGCGATCGCGGAGATCGCGGACGCGGTGAACCACCATCCCGACGTGGACCTGCAGTACGCGACGCTCACCGTACGCACGTCCTCGCACGACTCCGGGGGCCTGACCACGCGCGACGTGGACCTGGCCCGCCGGATCAGCGACGCCGCCCGCGAGCTGGAGATCCCGGTGGAGGCACGCCACCACGCGGGCGGGCGGCGGTGAGCGACGAGATCACGCCGGCAGGGTTCGAGGCGGCGGCCGGCACCGCCGACTGGCGCGCCCTCGGCACCGGCGCGAGCGCGCTCTTCCGCACCCGTGCCCTGGGGGAGGGCGCTGTCCTCCTCGAGCGGGTGCGGGTGCTCGCGGACGGGGCGAACCACCACCCCGACGTGGACCTGCGGCCGGACGGCGTCGTCGTGCGGGTCGTCTCCCACGACGTCGGCGGGCTGAGCGAGCGGGACGTCGCGCTGGCGCGCGAGGTCTCCGCGACGGCCGCCGACCTCGGGCTCGTCGCGGACCCGGGCGCGGTGCAGGAGGTCGAGCTGACGATCGACGCCGCCGACCGCGAGCAGGTCATGCCCTTCTGGGGCGCCGTCCTCGGGCACCGCCGCACGGGCGAGGACCTCGCGGACCCGCACGGGCGGTGGCCCGGCATCTGGTTCCAGGAGATGACCGAGCCGCGGCCGCTGCGCAACCGGCTGCACCTGGACGTCTTCGTCCCGCACGACGTGCGGCAGGCGCGCGTCGACGCGGCGCTCGCGGCCGGCGGGCGGGTCACGACCGAGGAGTTCGTGCCGCACTGGTGGACGCTCGCGGACGTGGAGGGGAACGAGGCCGACGTCGTCGCCTGGGAGGGCTTCGACGAGGACCTGGCCGACGGCCTGCTGACCCCGGAGGAGTTCCGAGCGGCCGGCGGCGTCGAGGACTGGCGGGTGCTGCAGGGTGCCAGCGCGCACTACGTGACGGGCGGCTTCGACGCGGGCGTCGAGCTCGTCGCGCGGGCGGCCCGCGCCGCGGAGGAGGCGGGCGTGAGCCTGTTCGCCGACGTCCGGTACGCCGGGGTGACGCTGCGCGTCGGGCCGCCGGAGGACGGCTGGATCGACGACGCCCGGGTGCGGCTCGCCCAGCAGGCGCAGGCCGCCGCCCGCGACCTGGGCCTGCGCGCGGAGCCCGCGCAGCTGCGCGACGTGCAGCTCACGTTCGACGCGCTGGAGGTCGCGGCGGTGCAGGCGTTCTGGGCCGCGGCGCTCGGCTACCGCGAGCGGGGCGGGACCGACCTGTACGACCCGCTGCTGCGCGGCCCGTCGGTGTACCTGCAGCAGCTGGACGCCCCGCGCGAGCAGCGCAACCGGATCCACGTGGATGTCATGGTCCCGGCCGACGTCGCCGACGCGCGGGTCGCCGCGGCCGTCGCGGCGGGCGGCCGCGTCGTGCGCGACGCGGAGTCGCCGTTCTGGCGCACCGTGGCCGACCCCGAGGGCAACGAGGTGGACATCGCCGTGATCCCTGGCCGCGCGGAGGCGCGGGGCGCCGACTGACCGCGGCGCGACCGACCGGGTGAAATCTGAGAACCCGCTGGTCAGGCCCGGTGCGCTGCCACCGAGGACCCCGACCTGCCGCTATGCTCCGGGGCGCGCGCCGGAGCGCCCGGGGCGACGACCTGGGCCTCGGTGACTCCGCGGCCACGAGGAGGTGGCGGTGTCCGAGACAGCCGGCACAGAGCTCGCGATCGAGACGCGAGGGCTGCGCAAGACGTACCGGAGCGTGCGGGGGAGGTCGGTCGGGGTCGAGGGCCTCGACCTGCGGGTGCCGGTGGGCGGGGTGCACGGCTTCCTCGGCCCCAACGGCTCCGGGAAGACGACGACGATCCGCATGCTCCTCGGGCTGGTCCGGCCGGACCGCGGCACCGCCACGATCTTCGGGCACGAGGTGCCGAAGCAGCTGCCCGACGTCGTGGGCCGGGTGGGCGCCATCGTCGAGAGCCCCAAGTTCTTCCCGGCGTTCAGCGCCCGCCGCAACCTGAGCCTGCTCGCCGACGCGATCGGCGCGCCCGCGGGGCGCGTGGACGCCGTCATCGACGAGGTCGGGCTCACCGGCCGCGCGCGGGACAAGTACCGCACGTACTCGCTCGGGATGAAGCAGCGCCTCGCCATCGCGGCGACGCTGCTCAAGGACCCCGACCTGCTGATCTTCGACGAGCCCACCAACGGCCTCGACCCGGCCGGCATCCGGGAGATCCGCCAGACGATGCGCGGCCTGGCCGACCAGGGCAAGACCGTGCTCGTGTCCAGCCACATCCTCGCCGAGGTGGAGCACATCGCGGACACGGTCTCGATCGTGGCCCGCGGGCGCCTCGTCGCGTCGGGCCGGGTGGCCGACCTCATCGGCGCCGGCACGGCCACGGGGTCCGTGCGGCTGCGCGTGTCGCCGCAGGACCTCACGATCGCGACGAGCGTCCTGGAGACCAGCGGGCTGCTGGTGCGCCGCGAGCACGACGCGCTCGTGGTGGACGGCGCCGCCGACCCCGCCCAGGTGAACCGCGCGCTCGGCGAGCGGGGCGTCTGGGTGCACGAGCTCGCGCCGCTGCAGGCCGACCTGGAGTCCGTGTTCCTCGGGCTCACCGCGCACGAGACGCCCGGCGGCCACACCAGTGCCAGCCGCGCGACGACGGAGGTGGACGCATGAACCGCCTGCTGCGCGTGGAGCTGCGGAGGCTGTGGGCCCGCCGGCTCACCTGGTGGGCGCTGGTCGGGGTGCTCGCGGTCGCGGCCATGACGGCGTTCTCCGCGTACGGGAGCGCCCGGCCTCCCACGGAGACGCAGCTCGCGGAAGCCGAGCAGATGTACCAGCAGGAGCTGGCGAGCTGGGAGGAGTCCGGCGACGAGCAGGTCGCGGAGTGCAAGGAGTCCGAGGAGGCGGACCCCGACCCGGCCGTGGACTACGGGTGCGACGACATGGAGCCGCGGCTGGACTGGTTCCTGCCGCCGCAGCCCTACTTCGTGCCGCCGGCCGCCGAAGCCCCGGACCTCGACACCTACGCGGAGGAGCGCGGGCTCGACGGTGACGACGTCGACCCCCGGGCCGCCGCGATCAACACCTCGATGTGGAGCGACTGGGGGGCGGGCACGCAGCGGATCGCGACCAGCGCCCTCGCCGTCGTCGCGATCGCGTTCGTGCTGGGCGTGAGCTTCGTGACCGCCGAGACGAGCTCCGGTGCCCTCGGCCTGTGGCTGACGTTCGAGCCGCGCCGTCGCCGGGTGTTCTGGTCGAAGGCGGTGGCCGCCGGGGCGGGGACGATCCCGCTGACGGTGCTCGGCACGGTGGCGCTGATCGGCGCGGTCTACGCCGTGTACGCGGCGTTCGGCACGGTCGGCGACCTCACGGCGGAGCGCTGGGGGGAGATCGCCGGGTTCGGCGGGCGTCTCGTCGTGGAGGCGACGGCGCTCGCGATGATCGGCGCGGCTCTCGGCGCGATCTTCCGGCACGCGGCGGCCGCCATCGGCGTGGCGGCCGTCCTCGCCTGGGTCGGGACGCTCGTGACCGGCGCCTTCGACGTCGCCCAGGCCTGGAACCCCGTGGTGAACCTCGGCGCGTGGCTGAACGACGGGGCCGTCTACAACACCCAGCAGTGCGCGCCGGGGGAGTCCGGCATCGTCGACTGCGTCTGGGTCGAGAAGGTGGTCTCCCAGGCGCAGGGCGGGCTCTACCTGCTCGCTCTCACCGTCGTGGCCCTGATCGTCGCCGCGGTCGTGTTCCGGCGCCGTGACGTGAGCTGACCGCCCCTCGTCGCCCCTGGTCGTGAGCCCGGCGTCCCGCATGCTGTCCGCATGATGGGACACCGGGCTCACGACGTGACATCGCGAGGTGGCGGGCGTAACGTTCGATCCGTGCAGACGATCCTCGTAGTACTTCTTCCCGGGCGCGCCGACTAGGCCCACGCACCAGGCTTCGTCAGCGCGCTCACCCTCGTCAGTCCCGCAGTCCCGGGACCGGGGGCTTTTTTATTGCACGGACACCCTTCGCCAGACCCCTCGCCCAGACCGACCGGCAGGAGAGACCGATGGTCCAGCCGAACCCGACCCCCGCCCAGGTGGCCGCGCGCACCGCGCGCCCCGCCGACCGAGCCGTGTCCGGTGAGGAGGTCACCGGCGCCGAGTCGATCGTCCGCTCGCTCGAGTCGGTCGGCGTCGAGAACGTCTTCGGCATCCCGGGCGGGGCGATCCTTCCGCTCTACGACCCGCTCATGGACTCCCAGCAGATCCGCCACGTCCTGGTGCGGCACGAGCAGGGCGGCGGGCACGCGGCGCAGGGCTATGCCCACGCGACCGGCAAGGTCGGCGTCACGATGGCGACCTCGGGCCCCGGCGCGACGAACCTGGTGACGCCCCTCGCCGACGCGCACATGGACTCGGTGCCGCTGGTGGCGATCACGGGACAGGTGGCGCAGTCGCTCATCGGCACGGACGGTTTCCAGGAGGCCGACATCGTCGGCATCACGATGCCGATCACGAAGCACTCCTACCTGGTCACCGACCCGGCCGAGATCCCGCGCACGATCGCGGAGGCGTTCCACATCGCGTCGACGGGCCGCCCCGGCCCGGTGCTGGTCGACATCGCCAAGTCCGCGATGACCGCCTCGACGACGTTCTCCTGGCCGCAGGAGCTGTCGCTGCCCGGCTACCACCCCGTGACGAAGCCGCACGCCAAGCAGATCCGCGAGGCCGCCAAGCTGCTCGCCACCGCCCGCCGCCCGGTGCTGTACGTGGGCGGCGGCGTCATCCGCGGGGGCGCGTCGGAGGCGCTGCGCCGGCTCGTCGACGTCTCGGGCGCGGCCGTCGTCACGACGCTCACCGCGCGGGGCGCCGTCCCCGACAGCCACCCGCAGCACCTCGGCATGCCCGGCATGCACGGCACCGTGCCCGCCGTGGCGGCGCTGCAGAAGGCCGACCTCGTCGTCGCTCTGGGCGCCCGCTTCGACGACCGCGTCACGGGCCGGCTGTCGAGCTTCGCCCCGAGCGCCGCCGTCGTGCACGCCGACATCGACCCCGCGGAGATCGGCAAGAACCGCCCCGTCGACGTGCCGATCGTGGGCGACCTGCGCGAGGTGATCGCCGACCTGGTGCCCGCCCTCGAGGCCGAGCACGCCAAGGTGGGCAAGCCCGACCTGGCGGCGTGGTGGCACCAGCTCGACACGTGGCGCGAGACCTACCCGCTGGGCTACACGCCCACGGCCGACGGCCACCTGGCCCCGCAGCACGTGATCTCCCGCCTGGGCGAGCTGGCCGGGCCGGACGCCATCTACGCCGCCGGCGTGGGCCAGCACCAGATGTGGGCGGCGCAGTTCATCCGCTACGAGCGCCCTCGCACCTGGCTGAACTCCGCGGGCCTCGGCACCATGGGCTTCGCGGTCCCCGCCGCGATGGGCGCCAAGGTGGGCGAGCCCGACCGCGAGGTGTGGGCCATCGACGGCGACGGCTGCTTCCAGATGACCAACCAGGAGCTGGCCACCTGCGCGATCAACGACATCCCCATCAAGGTGGCGCTGATCAACAACAGCTCGCTCGGCATGGTCCGGCAGTGGCAGACGCTCTTCTACGACGAGCGCTACTCCAACACCGACCTGCACACCGGGCACGGCACCGCGCGCATCCCCGACTTCGTGAAGCTCGCCGACGCGTACGGGTGCGAGGGCATCCGCGTGGAGCGCGAGGACGAGGTCGACGCCGCGATCAAGCGGGCGCAGGAGATCGACGACCGCCCCGTGGTCATCGACTTCCAGGTCTCGCGCGACGCCATGGTGTGGCCGATGGTCGCCGCCGGCGTGCCGAACGACGACATCCAGTACGCGCGCGGCATCTCGCCGGCGTGGGACCGAGAGGACTGAGACCCATGTCGCGTCACACCCTGTCCGTGCTGGTCGAGAACAAGCCCGGCGTCCTCACCCGCGTCACCGCGCTCTTCGCGCGGCGCGCGTTCAACATCCACTCCCTGGCCGTCGGCCCCACCGAGCACGAGGAGATCTCGCGCATCACCGTGGTCGTCGACGTCGAGGAGCACCCGCTCGAGCACGTGACCAAGCAGCTCAACAAGCTGGTCAACGTCATCAAGATCGTCGAGCTCGACCCGGAGTCGTCCGTGCAGCGCGAGCTCCTGCTCGTCAAGGTGCGGGCCGACGCCGCCACCCGAGCGGGCGTGCTCGAGGTCGTGGACCTCTTCCGTGCCCACGTCGTGGACGTGGTGCCCGACACCGTCGTCGTGGAGGCGACGGGGACCGCCGCGAAGCTGTCTGCGCTGCTCAACGCGCTCGAGCCGTTCGGCGTCCGCGAGATCGTGAAGTCCGGCACGCTCGCCGTGGGCCGCGGCCCACGGTCCATCACCGACCGAGCACTGGAGCGGGTGCGCACGGCCTGAGGCCGAGCGCGTACCGTTCACCCCCGAAGACCGCAGCAGTACCGAGAACCGAGGAGCATCACCGTGGCTGAGCTGTTCTACGACGACGACGCCGACCTGTCCATCATCCAGCAGCGCAAGGTCGCCGTCATCGGGTACGGCAGCCAGGGCCACGCCCACGCGCTGAACCTGCGCGACTCGGGCGTCGACGTCCGCGTCGGCCTGCGCGAGGGCTCCGCCTCCGCGAAGAAGGCCGAGGACGAAGGCCTGCGCGTGCTCACCGTCGCCGACGCCGTCAAGGAGGCGGACGTCGTCGTCATCCTCGCGCCGGACCAGGTCCAGCGGCACGTGTACCGCGACGAGATCGCCCCGAACCTCACCGAGGGCGCGGCGCTCGTCTTCGGGCACGGCTTCAACATCCGCTTCGGCTACATCAAGCCCGAGGCCGGCCACGACGTGCTCATGGTCGCCCCCAAGGGCCCGGGCCACCTCGTGCGCCGCGAGTACGTCGACGGCCGTGGCGTGCCGGTGATCGTCGCCGTCGAGCAGGACGCGTCCGGCTCCGCCTGGGCGCTCGCCCTGTCCTACGCGAAGGGCATCGGCGGCCTGCGCGCCGGCGGCATCAAGACCACGTTCACCGAGGAGACCGAGACCGACCTCTTCGGCGAGCAGGCCGTGCTGTGCGGCGGCGCCTCGCAGCTGGTCCAGTACGGCTTCGAGACGCTGACCGAGGCGGGCTACCAGCCCGAGGTCGCGTACTTCGAGGTGCTGCACGAGCTGAAGCTGATCGTCGACCTCATGGTCGAGGGCGGCATCGCCAAGCAGCGCTGGTCCGTCTCCGACACGGCCGAGTACGGCGACTACGTCTCCGGCCCGCGCGTCATCGACCCGCACGTCAAGGAGAACATGAAGGCCGTCCTCGCGGACATCCAGAACGGCGCCTTCGCCGAGCGCTTCATCGCGGACCAGGACGCGGGCGCGCCCGAGTTCACCGCGCTGCGCGAGAAGGGCGAGGCGCACCCGATCGAGACCACCGGGCGCGAGCTCCGGAAGATGTTCTCGTGGATCAAGCCCGCTGACTCCGACTACACGGAGGGCAGCGCCGCTCGCTGACCCACACCGTCAGCAGCGACGCGCGCGGCCGCCGCCCGGGTGATCCCCGGTCGGCGGCCGCACGTGCGTCCGGAGAATTTCTTGTGGCTCAGTCGAGCAGGCCCGCCCAGCCGCGGACGACGTCGACGAGGCCCACCCGGTCGAGGGCGTCGACGTCGGACAGCCGGTGCCAGGCGACGTCGTCGGTGCTGCCGTCGGCCTCGACGGTGAGCTCGCCGCCGACGACGTGCGCGCGGTACACGATGCGGATGCCGTGCATCGGCTCGGCGGGGGTGACGCCGTCGAGCGCGATCCGGCGGTCGGCGGGGATGACGATGCTGTCGACGCCGAGCAGGCCGTCGAGGGCGACGTCGTACCCCGTCTCCTCGCGCAGCTCGCGCACCACCGCGTCCTCCGGGTGCTCGCCGGGGTCGATGCCTCCGCCGGGCATCGTCCAGCCTGAACCGGTACCGGCGGACCAGTGGGGGAGCAGGATCCGGTCGTCCTCGACGACGAGGGCGTAGGCGGCGACGCGCGTGAACATCCGGGCATCGTGCCATGTCACAGGGGTCCAGGGCGCCGCGGCCTGGCAGGATGGCCGGCATGACCGACGACGCGAACCCGGCGCTGACCGACGCCGAGCAGGCTGACCGCATCACGCAGTTCTGGGACGTCGCGCGGCCCAGCGCCGGCCGCACCAGCCACGGCGGTGCGGTGGGCGAGCGGTCCGAGAACGTCGTGCCGCCGCCGGCCTGGTCGTTCGGGGACTCGCCCGAGCTGGCCGACGAGCTGCTCCAGCTCGTCCTCGACGGGGTGAAGACCGGGACCGCCGCGGCCGCGTGGGAGTACGAGGCGGCGGACGAGCCGCTGCCGCGCAAGGGCGACCTGTCGATCGTGCTCGACGGCACGGGCGCACCCCGCCTCCTCATCAAGACCACCCAGGTCGACACGGTGCCGTTCGACGAGGTGACCGTCGAGCACGCCGCAGCCGAGGGCGAGGGCGACCGTTCCCTCGCCGACTGGCGGGCAGGGCACGAGCGCTACTGGCGCCGCACGCTCGAGCAGATCGAGCGCGAGTTCGACCCGGCGATGCCAGTGGTGTGCGAGCGGTTCAAGGTGCTGTTCCGCGCCTGACGCGACGCCCGACACCGACGACCGGCCGGGTAGCGGCACAGGACGAAACTGACGGAGCTGCCGGAGTGCCGGGCGGCGCCGCGAGGTGGTGGCGCGTCGTGGCATCAGGTCGTGGCATCAGAACGGCGGGTCACCCCTCGGTGGGTCGTCGAGCGTCTCGTGTCCGGGACCGTCCCTGCGCGGTGCCTTGCTGGCCGGTGCACCGTGGCCTGGAACTTCATGGCCTGGAATCTCATGGCCGGGAATCTCCGGGCAGGGGATCACCGGGCCCGTGGGCGTACGCCGGTGTCGTGTGGTGTCGATGGGCTCGGGCGCGGTGGTGTGGCGGCGTCCGGTGGGGGAGGTCCATTCGAGGGTGCCGCCCCAGTCGGTGGGTTCTGGGCGTGTTCTTTCGTCGACGGGCTTGGCCGGATCGGTCTGTCTGACCTGCCATGTCGTTTGATGTTTCAGGACGTGGTGTCGGCGGCAGAGTGCGGCGAGGTTGGTGGCGTTGGTGGTGCCGCCGGTGGCCCAGGGGGTGGTGTGGTCGAGGTCGGACTGGGTGGCGGGGTGGGTGCAGCCGGGGAAGCGGCAGGTGGTGTCGCGGTGGCGGACGAGGTTCTTGAGGTCGGCGGGGGTGGTGTAGGTGGTGCGGCCGACGGACAGGACGGTGCCGGTCTCGGGGTGGGTCAGGATCCGCCGCAGGGTGGGGGCGAGGGCGGTGAGGTGTTGGGCGGTGTCGGGGTCGATGGGGATGTGCCCGTTCATCGTGGCCGGAACATCCGTGATGCCGAGCAGCGTCAGGACCGGGACGGTGACCGTGACCTGGGGGCGGATGGAGCGGGCCAGGGCCGCCAGCGTGGCCCGCTCGTGCTCGTGCTCGTGCGCGACCTGTGAGTCCGGGTCGTCGTCGGTGCCCGTCTCGGCGCTGCCCGTCTCAGGGGTGCGCGTGTCAGGGGTGCACGTCGCGGAGGTGCTGGTCTTGACGGTGCTTGTCTCGAGGGTGCCGTCGTCCAGCAGGAGGGCGGTGAGGGTGTCGGCGCGGGCTTGGGCGAGGGTGCGGCCACTGCCCATGCCGCGTGCGCTGCCCGTGCTGCCTGCGCCGCTTGTGCCACCGGCTCGGCCGGCGTCGCTGCTGGTGGCGTTGTTGGTGATGAGGTGGCGGGCGGTGCGGGTGAGGCGGTCGTAGGCGGCGTGCGCGAGGGGTGCGGGGAGGTGGGCGACGAGCCAGGACATGCCGTCGTGGTCGTCGTCGAGGAAGACGGTGCGGTGTTGGGCGGCCTCGTGGTGGCGGACGTCGAGCGGGGTGGGGTGGGCGGTCTCGCGGGCTCGGCGGGCGCGGCGGGCGACCTGGGTGGGCGTGCAGGTGACCGTGCCCGTGGTGGTGCCGGGGGCGTCGTCGGGCTTGATCACGGCTGTCAGGACGGCGTGCTCGACGTGTGCGGCGGCACTGGGATCGAGGTCGGCGACGTGCTTGGTGATGGCGGTGGCGTGCGCCCAGGACAGGCGGCCCTGGTGCAGGGCGGTCAGGGTCGCGGGGGCCTTGACGGTCAAGGTCACGGCGTGGTCGACCAGCGTGCCGGTGGCGTGTTCTCCCTGGTGCAGGGTGGTGGCGATCTCGGTGGTGACGGCGCGTCTGGCGAGCTCGAGCCGCCGGGCGGAGGGGGCCCGGCGGGCGGTGGGGTCGGCGGGGTCCAGAAGGTCGGACTCCAGGGCCTCGGCCAGGCTCATGGCTTGTGCGAGCAGGACTGCGCGCTCGGCGTGCAGGGTCGCGATCTCGGCGTCGTTCTCGGCGAGCTGGTCGAGCACCCGGTCCAGGTCCGCCAGGGTCGGGTGGTGCGACGGCGCTGTTGCTTGCTGGGGTGGTGCTTCTTCCTCGAGTAGCTCGCTGATCGACGGGGTCCACGACCGTGGCATCGCGGCGAGCCGCTCCGCCGCCGCGTTCAGGTCCACCGGCTCGCTCGCACGACCCGCAGGCGTGCCGGCGGAGGTGCCGGTCGCGGAGTCGGGGAGCGTCGTCGTCATGCCCTCAGCCTAGCGACGTTCGAACACCTGTTCTAGACCTTCCCTGCAATCTGTGGACAACCGAGGCCGCCGACACGACGCGAGCGGGTTGGTGCTGGCAGGTCGGCAGAATGGTGCCCGCCCAGGGGGCAGGATGGGGCGATGCCCGCCGCATCGCCGACGCCCGTCGTCCTCCGCCAGGCCACCCCCGGCGACGCGTCAGGGTGCGCGTTCGTCCATCACGCGTCATGGGTGGAGACGTACAGCGGCCTGCTCCCGGCGGAGCACTGGGAAGCCGACACCTTGGAACGGCGGATGGCGTCCTGGCCGCGACGGATCGGCGAGATGCCCGTGACCGTGGCGGAGTCCGGTGGGCGCGTCGTGGGGTTCGCCATCGCGGGCGCCGCGAGAGAGGTGGGAACCCACCAGCCCGTCCGGGGTCGCGAGCTGTGGTCGCTCTACGTCCTCGGCGAGCATCACGGGACGGGCGCCGGCCAGGCGCTGCTGGACGCCGTCGTGCCGCCCGGGGTGCCCGCGCAGCTCTGGGTCGCGGAGCAGAACCCGCGGGCGCGGCGGTTCTACGAACGCAACGGGTTCGTGCCCGACGGCGCGCGGTTCGTCGACGAGCGGCTGGGTCTCGCCGAGGTCCGGCACGTCCGCTGACCGGCGCACACGTGGGAGCGAGGACGGTGACGCCGGGGTGAGGATCAGCCAGGCGAAGCCGACCACGCCGCGGTAGCCGCCCAGGTGCTCCTCGCGCCGCGGGGCGGCGAAGGCGCGGGAGCCGGGCGTGCGGAGGCGTTCGATGCCGGCGCGCCAGTCGGACTCGAAGTCGCCCACTCCGCGACGGTGGACGTGGCGGCGTGCAGCACCCGGAACCCGGCGTCGGTGGCGGCGCGCGCCAGCCCAGCCAGGCCCGGCAGGTCGGCGAAGGTCCCCCGCGCGGTCGAGGTCGCCCGCGTCACGTTCGCGGCAGCCGCGTCGAAGTACGGCCGGAGGTCGTCGTCCGAGGTCATGCGGCGATCGTGGGCGGCTCGGGCGTGCGGGCCAAGAGATTTGTCGACCGCCGTTCGTGACCTGCGAGGTCACGACCTCGACCGTCCGAGGAGTGAGATTTCTGTCCGCATCATGATTCGGCGGGCTTAGGCTCGGCCCCATGACGCGGAGCATCGACCTGGCAGTGGTGGCCGGCGACGGCATCGGGACCGAAGTCGTGGAGCAGGGCCTCGCGGTCCTCGAGGCGGCGGTCTCCGGGGCCGACGTCAAGGTCTCCACTACTGAGTTCGACCTGGGCGCGCGCCGGTGGCACGCGACCGGCGAGACCCTGACGGACGCCGATCTCGAGGCCATCAAGGGCCACGACGCGATCCTGCTGGGCGCCATCGGCGACCCGAGCGTGCCGTCGGGCGTCCTCGAGCGCGGTCTGCTGCTCAAGCTCCGCTTCTCGCTGGACCACTACGTGAACCTGCGCCCCGGCAAGCTGTACCCGGGGGTGACCAGCCCGCTGGCGAACCCCGGCGAGGTGGACTTCGTCGTCGTGCGCGAGGGCACCGAGGGCCCCTACGTGGGCAACGGCGGCGCGCTGCGCGTCGGCACCCCGCACGAGATCGCGACCGAGGTGTCCGTGAACACCGCGTTCGGCGTCGAGCGCGTCGTGCGCGACGCCTTCGCCCGCGCCCAGGCCCGCCCCCGCAAGCACCTGACGCTGGTGCACAAGCACAACGTGCTCGTGCACGCCGGGCACCTGTGGCGCCGCACGGTCGAGGCCGTCAACGCGGAGTTCCCCGACGTCACGACGGACTACCTGCACGTCGACGCCGCCACGATCTTCCTCACGACCAACCCGTCGCGGTTCGACGTGATCGTCACCGACAACCTGTTCGGCGACATCCTCACGGACCAGGCCGCCGCGATCACCGGCGGCATCGGCCTCGCCGCGTCGGCGAACATCAACCCGGACCGCACCGCGCCCTCGATGTTCGAGCCGGTGCACGGCTCCGCCCCGGACATCGCCGGGCAGGGCAAGGCCGACCCGACCGCCACCGTGCTGTCCGTGTCGCTCCTGCTCGACCACCTCGGCCTCACCGAGGAGGCCGCCCGCGTGGAGGCGGCTGTCGCCGCCGACCTCGCGGAGCGCGGCGACCGAGTACGCACGACGGCCGAGGTCGGGCGCGACCTCGCCGCTCGCGTCAACGGCTGACGACAGCCTCACCGTCGTCACCGGACGGCGCGGCGCCACCCGCGCCGCGCCGTCGGACGAGTCGTCCGAGCCACCGCCCGCCCCGGCCGTCATCCCCCTGTCGATCACCCGACATCTCCTCCGTGCCCGGGTGGCCGCTGTGGTCGGAGCGACGCGGGTGCCCGCAGGGTGCGTGGTCGTGGAAAACTACAGGGGTCACCCGGTGAAAGGGCCCCCGATCATGACCACATCCAGCACCACCCCGTCCGCCGCCAGCACCACCTCGAGCAGCAGCGCGCCGGGCATCCTCCCGGCCGAGCTCGAGGACCTCGTCGCCCTCTTCGACGTGCGCGAGACGGACAGCCCGACGCCCGACGCCGAGCGCAAGGCCGCGCTCGAGGCGCCCAAGTTCGGGACCGTCTTCTCCGACCACATGGCGCGCATCAGCTGGCGCGAGGGCGACGGCTGGCTCGACCGCCGCATCGAGAAGTACGGCCCGCTGCAGCTCGACCCGGCGACCGCCGTCCTGCACTACGCGCAGGAGATCTTCGAGGGCATGAAGGCCTACCGTCACGACGACGGCTCGGTCTGGACGTTCCGGCCGGACGCGAACGCGGCCCGGTTCGCGCGGTCGGCGCACCGGCTGGCGCTCCCCGCGCTGAGCGTGGACGACTTCCTCGGCTCCATCGCCGCCCTGGTGCGCACCGACATCGACTGGGTGCCGACGGGAGAGGACTTCAGCCTCTACCTGCGCCCGTTCATGTTCGCGTCCGAGGCGTTCCTGGGCGTGCGCCCCACCGCCGAGGCGGAGTACCTCGTCATCGCCTCGCCCGTCGGCCCGTACTTCGCGGGCGGCGTGAAGCCGGTCTCGATCTGGATCGAGGAGCACTATCACCGCTCCGGCCCCGGCGGGACCGGCGACGCGAAGTACGGCGGCAACTACGCGGCCAGCCTGCTGCCGCAGCGGCTCGCGGCGGAGAAGGGCTTCGACCAGGCCTGCTACCTGGACGCGCCCACGAACTCCTTCCTCGAGGAGCTCGGCGGGATGAACGTCTTCGTCGTCATGGCGGACGGGTCGGTGCACACGCCCGAGCTCACGGGCTCCTTCCTCGAGGGCGTCACGCGCTCGTCCATCCTGCGGCTCGCGGCGGACCGCGGGCACGAGGCCGTGGAGCGGCGCATCCCGCTCGCCGAGGTCGTCGCCGGGCTGCGCGACGGCACCGTGCGCGAGGTGTTCGCGTGCGGCACGGCCGCCGTCATCACGCCGGTCGGGCGTCTGGCCGGCGACTCGTTCGACGAGGTGGTCTCGGGCGGCGAACCCGGCGAGCTCACCATGGCGATCCGCGGGGAGCTCACCGACATCCAGTACGGTCGGGCCGCGGACCGGCACGGCTGGATGCGCCGGCTCGCCTGACCAGACCCGCCTGACCCAGCACGGGAGGTCCGCCGCGCGATGCCCACCACCCCGATCACGGCGGGCGCGCTGAGCCGCACCACCCTCGCGCGCCAGCAGCTGCTCACCCGCTCCGACGACGACGTCCCCGCCGTCGTCGGGCGGGTGGGCGGCCTGCAGGCGCAGCACGCTGACATGCCGTACGTGGCGCTCTGGTCGCGGCGTGCTGGGCAGACGGTCGGGGCGCTCGAGGAGGCCCTGACCGACGCCGCCGTGGTCAAGGCGACCGTCATGCGGTCCACCCTGCACCTGGTGCCCGCCGGCGAGTGGCCCCTGCTCGACGCCGTCTCGGCGGAGCAGCGGCTCGCCGCCTGGCGCGCGAGCGCGCGGCGGGCGGGCGTCGACCTGCTCGGCCTCAACGCGGCCGTGCGGGCGTACTGCGCCGAGCCGCGCACCCTCGACGAGGTGGAGGCGTTCGCCGCCGAGCAGTACCCCGGGGTGGACGCCGTCGCGGCGATCCCCGGCGGCGTCAGCCGGGCGTGGTGGCGCCTCGCGAGCGCGGGCGGCGGCCTCGTGCACGTGCCCCCGAGCGGGCTGTGGGCGTCCCACGTGGCGGTGCGCTACCAGGACGGCGCCCGCTGGCTGGCCGACCGGCTGCCGCACCCGCTGCCGGAGGTCGCGCCGGACGAGGCCCGGGCCCGCGTCGTCGGGCGCTACCTGGCCGCCTTCGGGCCGGCGTCGGCCCGAGACGTCGCGCGCGGCGTGGGGATCCGGGGGATCGGGGCGCTGAAGCGGGCGCTCGCGCTGCTGGAGCTGCGCGCCTACGAGGCGCCGGACGGGCGGGAGCTGCTCGACCTCGCGGGGGCGGACCTCGCCCCGGAGGACGCCGCCGCCCCGCCGCGGTTCCTGGCCCGGTGGGACCAGCTGCTCGTGGCGCACGACGTGCGCGACCGCCTCGTCCCGCCGGCGGTGGCCCCGCAGGTGTACCGCCGCAACGCGGACGTGCTGCCGACGCTGCTCGTCGACGGGCGGGTGGCCGGCACGTGGTCCACCGAGCGCGACGGCGAGCGGGCCACGCTGCGCGTCGTCGAGCTGGAGCAGGTCGCGCCCGCGGTGCGGGAGGAGGCCGAGGCGGAGGCGGCGGCGCTCCTCGCCTACCTCGAGCCCGACGCCGCCGAGAGGTCCGTCGCGTGGTCGCTGCCCGCCTGAGCCGGTCGCCCGGGGCGTGGACGCCCTGTCGGGGCGGCGTGTGGGTATGGCACCATGTGGCCCATGACACGCCTCGCGCACCAGCGTCGCTCCCTCATCATTCGGTAGCGCGTCCGGCACACCCGCCGGACGCGCAGACCTTCCGTACCCCGGAGGGTCTTTTTTGTTGACCTGATCGCCCAGAGCTCCACGACGTTGGGGAGTCCCGCATGACCGCCACCCCGTTCCACGTGTACGACACCACCCTGCGCGACGGCGCGCAGCAGGAGGGCATGAACCTCTCCGTGGCGGACAAGCTGGCCATCGCGCCGCTGCTGGACGAGCTGGGCGTCGGATTCATCGAGGGCGGCTGGCCCGGGGCGATCCCCAAGGACACCGAGTTCTTCCGCCGCGCAGCGAAGGAGCTGCGCCTGGAGAACGCCGTGCTCGCCGCGTTCGGCTCCACCCGCAAGGCGGGCACCCGCGCCTGGGACGACCCCCAGGTGCGCGCGCTGCTCGACTCCGACGCCCCCGTGGTCACCCTCGTGTCCAAGTTCGACGTGCGGCACGTGGAGCGCGCGCTGCGCACCACGCCGGACGAGGGCCTGGCGATGATCACCGACACGGTGGCGTTCCTCGTCGGCGAGGGCCGCCGCGTTGTGGTCGACGCCGAGCACTTCTTCGACGGCTACCGCTTCGACGCCGCGTACGCGAAGGCCGCGGCCGAGGCGGCGTTCGCCGCGGGCGCGGAGGTCGTCACGCTCTGCGACACCAACGGCGGCATGCTGCCCCACTGGGTGACGGACGTCGTGACCGAGGTGCGGGAGTCGCTCGGCGTGCCGCACGGCCGCGACGCCACGGCGGGCGACCCGGTGCTGGGGATGCACGCGCACAACGACTCCGGCTGCGCCGTCGCGAACACGCTGGCCGCGGTCGCCGCGGGCGCCTGGCACGTGCAGGGCACGGTCAACGGGTACGGCGAGCGCACGGGCAACGTGGACCTCGTGACCGTCGTCGCGAACCTCGAGCTCAAGCACGGCCTGCGCACGCTCGTCGGCGGCGGGCTGGAGGAGTCGACCCGCATCGCCCATGCCGTCGCCGAGATCACCAACATCTCCCCGTACGCGCGCCAGCCGTACGTGGGCGCCAGCGCGTTCGCCCACAAGGCCGGCTTGCACGCCAGCGCCATCAAGGTGGACCCGGACCTCTACCAGCACATCGACCCCACCGCCGTCGGCAACGACATGCGCATGCTCGTGTCCGACATGGCGGGGCGCGCGTCGATCGAGCTCAAGGGGCGCGAGCTGGGCTACGACCTCAGCGGCCAGGGGGAGCTGCTCACCCGCGTCACGACCCGGGTCAAGGACACCGAGGCGCAGGGATACACGTTCGACGCCGCCGACGCGTCGTTCGAGCTGCTGCTGCGCGAGGAGCTCACCGGCACCCGGCAGTCGTACTTCCGCGTGGAGAGCTGGCGCACGATCGTCGAGACCGTCGTGGGCGGGGCGGGGCACGACGCCGCGAGCCGGGACGCGGACGCCGTCGCCGAGGCGACCGTGAAGCTGCACGCCGGCGGCGAGCGCGTCGTCGCGACCGGTGAGGGCAACGGCCCCGTGAACGCCCTCGACCAGGCGCTGCGCAGCGCGCTCACGCGCGTCTACCCGCAGATCGCGAAGTTCGAGCTCATCGACTTCAAGGTGCGCATCCTCGACGCCCAGCAGGGCACCGACGCCACCACGCGTGTGCTGGTCGAGACCACGGATGGGCAGCACTCGTGGTCCACCGTGGGTGTGGGGCCGAACGTCATCGAGGCGGCGTGGGAGTCGCTCATCGACGCGTACGTCTACGGGCTGCTGCACGCCGGCGTCGAGCCGAGGTAGTCCGCGCTACTTCTGCGAGCGGGCGTGCAGGCGGTGGGGCTGGACGGCCTCGTAGGTGGCCTTGAGCGCGGCGGTGGTCTGGTCGTAGCGGCGCTGGGCGACGCGCACGAACAGGAAGTCCACGATGGCGAGCTGCGCGATCCGGCTCGACATCGCCCCGGAGCGGAACTGCGTCTCGCGGGCGGTCGTGGAGAGCACGACGTCGGCGAGCTCGGCCAACGGGGACGACGGGAAGTTGGTGACGGCGACGGTCGTGGCGCCGGCCTCCCGGGCGAGCGTGAGTGCCTGGATCGTCTCCACGGTGGTCCCCGTGTGCGAGACGGCGACGGCGACGCAGCCTGCGCCGAGCAGGGCGGCGGACTGGAGCTGGCCGTGCAGGTCCACGGGCGCGAAGCACACGATGCCGATGCGCGAGAGCTTCTGCGACAGGTCCTGCCCGGTGAGGCCGCTGGAGCCGGACCCGTAGACGTCGACGCGGGGGGCGGCAGCCACGGCGTCGACCGCGCGCTCGAGCGCGTCCAGGTCGAGCATCCGCGCCGTCTCCTCGATGGTCCGGGCCTCGTGGAACGCGATCTTGGACACGACGTCGGTGGCGGTGTCGGTCCGGTTGATCTCGCCCTCCGCGATGCCGGAGCGCTCGAGCTCCACGGCGCGGCGGCTCGTGGCCTGCGCGAGGTCGATCCGGAACTCCGGGTAGCCGGCGTACCCCACGGCGCGGCAGAACCGCACGACGGTCGCCTGGGACGTGCCGGCGCGCGCAGCGAGCTCGGTGATGGTGGCGCCGACGACGCCGGGCGGGTCGTCGAGCACGACCGACGCGATCCGCGCCTCGGCGGGGCGCAGCGTGGGCAGCGTCTGGCGGAGCCGGACGAGGACGTCACCGTTCATGCGCGGGGTTCTCCTTCCCGGCGGGAGCCGGCGTCGGACGGGTGGTGGGGTGGTGCGGGCGACACGGCGCCCCGCGGAGTGCGGCGCACGGTGAGCCAGGGGTCGGTGGGCTCGACGAGCGAGCCGTCGCGGTCGTCGGCGAGGGAGCGGGCGAGGCGCAGCGCGCCGTCGAGCGGGCTGCCGTCCGCAGGGACGAGCCGGACGTCGGGGCGCAGGGCGGACAGGCGCGCCCGCAGCGGCGTGGTCACGGCGTCCCCGACCTGCAGGACGCCGCCGGTCACGGCGGCCAGGGGCGGGATGCCCGGCCGCAGCGCGGCGGCGAGCGTCTCCGCGAGGTGGGTGCCGGCGTCGTGCAGGATGCGCTGGGCCACCTGGTCGCCGGCCCGGGCGGCGTCGGCGACCGCGGGCGTGAAGGACGCGAGCAGGTGGGCGCGGTCGTCGCGGCCGTAGAGCGCGGCCGGCCAGCCCTCGACGGGGCCGAAGCGCTCGGTCGCCGCCGCGAGCAGGGTGGGGGAGGCCGGGCCGGGGCGGCCGTCGTGCGTGGCGACCGCGGCGCGCAGGCCGTGCGCGCCGATCCACGACCCGGAGCCGAGGTCGCCGAGCAGGTGGCCCCAGCCGTCCGCGCGGTGCCAGCGGTGGCGCAGGTCGGTGGCCAGCACGATCGCTCCCGTGCCGACGGCGGCCACGGCGCCCGGCCGTCCGCCGAGGGCCCCGAGGTGGGCGGCGAGCGCGTCGGCGGCGACCGCCGTGGCGGGGGCGCCGGCCGCGTGCAGCACGTCGTGCAGGGCGCCCGGGTCGGGCACGAGGGACGGCAGGCCGGTCACCGACGCCGCGGCGGCGGCGATGCGCACACCGGGGAGGCGGCGCTGCAGGGCGGCGACGAGCTCGGCGACGACGTCGGCCGCGTCGCTCCCGGCGGGCGTGATGCGCACGGGCCGCCCGGCGAGGGTGATGGGTCCGGCGTCGGCGCCGCCCGAGGCGCCGGGCGCCAGGAACGGCGGCACGGCGACCAGGCGCGCGCCGCTGCCGCCGACGTCGACGGCGACGACGCGCTCGAGGGTGGGGGGCGGGGCGTCCGTGCCGGTCACGGGGAACAGTGTGGCAGTCATTTTCTCGCGAAGGGCGGCTAACGAAACGAATCTCGCCGGCACGGGGCGGGGTGTGACCGACGCCGCGCCCCTTCCGGGCGCCACGCGGCTACCGTGGTGACGTGCATGGTGAGTACAAGGTTCCCGGTGGCAAGCTCGTGACGGTCGACCTCGACGTGCGTGACGGGCTGCTCGCCGACGTCAGGCTCAGCGGCGACTTCTTCCTCGAGCCCGACGAGGCGCTCGAGGCGATCGACGCCGCCCTCACGGGGCAGCCGCGCGAGGCGTCCACGAGCGAGCTGGCCCGCGCCGTCGACGACGGGCTGCGGCGCGCCGAGCAGGACGGCCGCGTGGCGGGTGAGGTGACGATGGTCGGCTTCGACGCCTGGTCGGTCGCCGTCGCGGTGCGCCGCGCGCTGGGGCTGGCCACCACCTGGGACGACCACACCTTCGAGGTGCTGCGCCCGGGCCCGCTGGCGCCGGCCACCCTCGCGGCGCTGGACCAGGTGCTCACCGAGGAGCTGGCGGAGGGACGGCGCGGGCCCACGCTGCGGTTCTGGGACTGGACCGAGCGCGCGGTGTTCATCGGGTCGTTCCAGTCGCTGCGCAACGAGGTGGACCCCGAGGGCGTGCGCAAGCACGACGTCACCGTGGTGCGGCGCATCTCCGGCGGCGGCGCCATGTTCATGGAGGCCGGCAACTGCGTGACGTTCTCCCTCGTCGTCCCCGCCTCGCTCGTGGACGGCATGTCCTTCGAGCAGTCGTACGCCTTCCTCGACTCCTGGGTGCTCGGCGCCCTGGAGGACGTCGGGGTCGAGGCCTACTTCTCCGGCATGAACGACGTCTCGTCGCCGGCCGGGAAGCTCGCGGGGTCGGCACAGAAGCGCCTCGCGGGCGGGGCCGTGCTGCACCACATGACGATGGCGTACGACATCGACAACGCGAAGATGCTCGAGGTGCTGCGCATCGGCCGCGAGAAGCTCTCCGACAAGGGCACGACCAGCGCCAACAAGCGGGTGGACCCGCTGCGCTCGCAGACCGGCATGGCCCGCGACGAGATCGTCGACGCCTTCGAGGCGCACTTCAAGGCGCGCTACCGCACCGTCGACTCCGAGCTGCGCGCGGACGAGCTCGCCCGCGCGCAGGACCTGGTGCGCACCAAGTTCGGCAACCCGACCTGGATCAACCGGGTCCCCTGACCTCGCCGGGAGCCACCGCACCCACCCGCGACGCGCCGTCGGGACCACCGACGCGACACGGGTTGGTGCGGTGGCTTTCCATATCCCCGAACGGTCAGTAATCTTCCTTCACGAGCAGCACCTCGGAACTTCCTTTCAGGGGCCGGGTGCTGCCGCGCGCGACTGCGATCAGCACGGCGATCGGCACGAGAGCGAGACGACGACGTCACGCAGCACGACGACGACGTCGGCAGGACATGACCGCGAGGGCGGCGCGCGACCGTGAGGACGGCGGCGCTGCCCACCACGGAGACGGCCCGTCGGGGCCGCCAGGGGAGGAACAGGGATGCGTCGAGACATGTGGACCCGCACGAGGCTGGGGGCCGTGGCGACCGCGGCGCTCGTGGCGCTCGGTGTCAGCGCCTGCAGCAGCGGCGGCGGCTCGGGCGACGGGGACGGCACCGTCGACGGCGAGGGCAAGACCCTCGACGTGTGGATCATGCAGGGCACCAACCCCAGCGCCGACGCGTTCTTCGACGAGGTCGGCAAGGCCTTCACCGAGGAGACCGGTGGGGCCACGCTGAACGTCGAGTTCGTCGAGTGGGCGGACGCGCACGACCGGTTCGTCACCGCGATCGCGGGCGGCACGACGCCGGACGTCGCGGAGACGGGCACCACGTGGACGCCGGAGTTCGCGGACGCGGGGGCGCTCGCGCCGCTCGACGACTACATCGCGGACGCCGGGCTGGGCGACGACCTGGTGGACGGCCTCGTCGAGGCCGGGACGTACGACGGGAAGCTGTACGGGATGCCCTGGTACGCCGGCGTCCGCTCCCTCGTCTACAACAAGGACATCCTCGAGCAGGCCGGCGTGGAGCCGCCCACCACCTGGGCGGAGATCGAGTCGGCCGCGAAGGCGATCAAGGCGAAGTTCCCGGACAAGACCGCGGTCGCGGTGCCCGGCGACGCCGAGTTCACGGTGTACCCGTGGGTCTGGGGCGCGGGCGGCGAGGTCGCGACGCTCGACGGCGACACCTGGACCTCGGGCCTCGACAGCCCCGAGGCGCAGGAGGGCCTGAGCTTCTGGACCGGCCTGGCCAAGGACGGCTACTCGTCGGCGGGCGCCACGACCTGGCGCGAGACCGACGTGCTCGACGCGTTCGCCCAGGGCGACGTCGGCATGGCGATCATGGGCTCCTGGACCCCGGGCGCCATCGTCGAGGCGAACAAGGACATGGACGGCAAGTTCGCCGCCGTGCCGATCCCGGGCAAGGACGGCGGCATGTCGCCGTCGGTGCTCGGCGGCTCGCACCTGAGCATGTTCTCCACGGCCGACGACCAGGACCTCGCGTTCGCGTTCATCAAGATGATGACCACGGGCGAGTTCGCCACGAAGTGGGGCGAGCAGGCCGGGTACTTCCCGGGCCAGAAGTCGCTGCTCGACGAGACGCTGAAGAGCACCGACCCGCTGGTGGCGCCGTTCGCGAAGCAGTTCGTCGAGGGCGGCGCGTCCGTGCCGGTGTCGCCGAACTTCGGCGCCGTGCAGGCCAAGCTCACGACCAGCACGATGATGCAGTCGATCCTGTCCGGGAGCGAGGACGTCCCGACCGCCTCCGAGAAGGCGGCCAAGGAGATGACGTCGCTGCTCAACGGCGGCAGCTGACGGATGACGAGCACTCTTCCCGTCGCGGTCCCCGCCGGGCCCGGGCAGCAGCCCGGGCCCGGCGGGCGCCGCCCGCCCGGCCGGTCGCTCCTGGCGCGCACCCGGCCGTGGATGCTCCTGACGCCCGCGCTGCTCGTGCTCGCCGTGCTGCTCCTGTGGCCGCTGGTGCGCGTCGTGCTGTTCTCCCTGCAGGACTACGGGCTCAAGGAGATCGTCTCCGGCGAGCCGAACTGGATCGGCCTCGACAACTTCACCGAGGTCTTCACCTCGGAGCAGCTGTGGGCCGTGGTGCTGCCGAACACCGTGGTGTTCGCGGTCCTGTCGGTGTCCTGCACGGTGGTCTTCGGCACCGCGGTGGCGGTGCTGCTCGCCTCGCTGGGACGTGTCTGGCGCACCATCGTCTCCAGCGCGATCATGGCGGCGTGGGCGATGCCCGCCGTCACCGGCACGTACGTGTGGATCTGGATCTTCGACGCCGACCGCGGCGTGTTCAACCACGTGCTGCAGGGCCTCGGGCTGCAGGACGCGCCCGTGAACTGGTTCACCGACCGGTGGTCGTTCTACGCCATCGTGCTGCTGAACGTGGTGCACCACGGCTTCCCGTTCGTGGCGATCACCGTGCTCGCCGGCCTGCTCGGCGTGCCGAAGGAGCTGCTGGAGGCCGCCCAGATCGACGGGGCCGGGCCGTGGCGCCGCTTCTTCTCGGTGATCGTGCCGCAGCTCAAGCAGATCTTCGCCGTCGTGATCATCCTGTCGACCATCTGGGACTTCAAGGTCTTCGCGCAGGTCTACCTCATGCCCGGCGGCGCGGGCAGCAACCGCGACGTGCTCAATCTCGGCGTCTGGTCGTACACCGAGTCGTTCGGGCAGAACCGGTACGGCTTCGGCGCCGCGATCGCGGTGCTGCTCACCCTGCTGCTGCTCGGCATCACCGTCGCGTACGTGCGCACCATCCTGAAGGAGGACGAGCTGTGAGCCGGCCGAGGACCGCCACGCAGGTGGGCAAGGGCGTGGCCGTCGCGCTGCTGCTCGTCTTCACGCTGTTCCCGGCGTACTGGATGCTCGTCAGCGCCTTCGACGGCAAGGCGGGCCGCGGCTCGTCGTTCGTGCCCGCGGAGCCCACCCTCGAGCACTTCGAGTTCGTGCTCACCGACGGCGGCTTCGACGTCTTCCTGCGCAACTCGCTGCTCGTCGCGCTCCTGACGGTGCTCGCGTCGTCGCTGCTCGCCCTGCTGGCGTCGGTCGCCGTCGCGCGGTTCCGGTTCCGGCTGCGCACGCAGGTGCTCATGCTCGTGCTCGTGATCCAGATGGTGCCGCTCGAGGCGCTCGTCATCCCGCTGTTCGTGCAGGTGCGCAACCTGCACCTGCTGGGCACGCTCACCGGCCTGGTCGTCGTGTACGTCGCGCTGGCGCTGCCGTTCGGCATCTGGATGCTGCGCGGCTTCGTCGCCGCCGTGCCGGTGGAGCTCGAGGAGGCCGCCTACCTCGACGGCGCCACCTGGGGTCGGATGTTCCGCTCGATCCTGCTGCCGCTCGTCGCGCCGGGGCTGGTGGCCACCAGCATCTTCAGCTTCATCACGGCGTGGAACGAGTTCGTCTTCGCCATGACGCTGCTCGGCGGCGAGACCCAGAACTACACGGTGGCGATCGGGCTGCGGTCGTTCTTCGGGCAGCACTCCAACGACTGGGGCTCGATCATGGCGGCCTCGACCATCATCACCGTGCCCGTGATGATCTTCTTCATCCTGGTCCAGCGGCGGCTCGCCTCCGGCCTGACGTCCGGGGCGGTGAAGGGATGAGCGCGCCCGACGCCACGGCTGACGTGGTCCTGCGCGCCGTGCACGGCGTGCTGCTCCCCGGATTCTCGGGCACCACCGTGCCGCCGTGGCTCGCCGACGCCGCGCGCTCCGGGCTGGCCGGGGTCGTGCTCTTCGGGCACAACACCCCGGACCTGGACACGACGGCCGCGCTCACGGCGGCCCTGCACGACGTCGCGCCGGACCTGCTGGTCGCGACCGACGAGGAGGGCGGCGACGTGTCGCGGCTCGAGGCGGCGACCGGGTCGTCCCTGCCCGGCGCTGCGGCGCTCGGGGTGGCCGGCGACGAGGCCCTGACCCGCTCCGCCGGCGAGGCGCTCGGGCGGCTGCTCACCGCCGCCGGGGTCGATCTCGACCTCGCGCCCGTGCTCGACGTCGACGCGCCGGGCAACCCCGTGATCGGCGTGCGCGCGTTCGGCACCGACCCGGAGGTGGTCGCGCGGCACGGTACGGCCTTCGCGCGGGGGCTGCAGCGTGGGGGAGCGGGCACGTGCGCCAAGCACTTTCCGGGGCACGGGTCGACCACCGTCGACTCCCACCTGGAGCTGCCCGTCGTCGACGCCGACCTCGGCACGCTGCGTCGCAGGGACCTCGTGCCCTTCGCCGCGGCGCTCGCGGACGACGGCGCCGGCCCTGACGACGCGCCCGCCCTCGACACGGTGATGACGGCCCACGTCGTCGTGCCGGCCGTCGGCCCGGCCCCGGCGTCGCTCGAGCCGGCCGTGGCGGCGCTCGCCCGCGAGCTCGGCCACGCCGGGCCCGTCATCACCGACGCCCTGGACATGCGCGCCGTCTCCGACGGCGCGGACGTGGGGGAGGCCGCCGTGCGCGCCGTCGAGGGCGGCGCGGACCTGCTCTGCCTCGGCACCACCTCGGGCCGCGAGGACGAGGGGCTGTTCCGCTCCGCCGTCGACGCGCTGGTCGAGGCGCTCCGCACGGGGCGCGTCACCCCCGAGCGGCTCGCCGCGTCCCGGCGCCGCACCGACGCGCTGGTGGCGCGGTTGCGCGCCCGGCGCGCGGCGGTGGGCGCGGGCACGACCGACGCCCGGCGCGCGCTGGTGGAGCTCGCCGCCGTCGGGGCGGAGGCCGCGCGGCGGGCGGTGCGCGGGGTCGGGCCGTCGCCCGTCCTCCCGGGCGCGCCCGACGTCGTCGACCTGCGCCTGCGCCTCGACCACGCCGCCGGCCGCACCGCCACGCACGTGCAGCGCGCGATCGCGGAGCGCTGGCCCGACGCCGACGTGCACGCGGCCCTCGACGCCACTCTCGACGCGGCCCTGCGGGCCCCCGCGGGGGCGCGGCCGCTGGTCGTCGTGACGCGCGAGCCGGTCCCCGGCAGCGTCGAGCACTCCCGGCTGGCCGCGCTGCAGGAGGCGCGGCCCGGCCTCGTCGTCGTGCACACCGGCGTCCCGGCGGCGGGGGAGCGCTGGCTCGCCGCGCTGCCCGGCGGCCTGCCCGCGACCGTGCTCGCGTGCGGCACCGGCCGGGCCAACGCCGCGGCGGCGGTCGCGCTGCTCGCTGGATCCCGCGCGGAGGTGAGGCGATGATCGTCATCGGTGTCTCGTCGGGCACCAGCGTCGACGCGATCGACGCCGCGGCCGCCGACCTCGACCTGCGCGCGGACGGGACGCTGCACCTGCGCCCGCTCGGCCACGCCGAGTATCCCTGGCCCGACCACCTGCGCCGCCGCATCCTCGCGGCGCTGCCGCCCGCCCCCGTCGACATGGGTGAGGTGTGCCAGCTCGACACGCTCGTCGGGCAGGAGCTCGGGGCCGCCGCGCGGCGGGCCGTCGACGACCTCGCCGGCGGCGACGCCGACCTCGTCGCCTCGCACGGCCAGACGCTGCACCACTGGGTGGTCGCGGGCCGCACGCGCGGCACGCTGCAGCTCGGCAACCCGGCGTGGGTGGCGGAGCGCTCGCGGCGGCCGGTGGTCAGCGACTTCCGCGTCGCGGACGTCGCCGCCGGCGGCCAGGGCGCCCCGCTCGTCAGCGTCCTCGACGCGCTGTGGCTCGGGCACGACGGCGAGGACGGGGCGCGCGACACCGCGGCGCTCAACGTGGGTGGCATCGCCAACGTCACCGTGGTCGGGGCGCACGGCGCCCCCGTCCTCGGCTGGGACACCGGGCCCGGCAACTGCCTCGTCGACCACGCCGTCCAGCGTCTGACCGGCCGGCCGTTCGACCGCGACGGGGAGCTCGCCGCGCAGGGCGCCGTCGACCGCGACGCCCTGGACGCGCTGCTCGGCGAGCCGTACTACGACCTGCCCGTGCCGCGCTCCACCGGCCGCGAGCTCTACGACGGCGAGTACGTCGCGACGCGGCTCGCCGCCACCGGGCTGGGCGCGGACCGGCTGAGCACCCCCGACCTCGTCGCCACGCTCACCGAGCTGACCGCCGTCACCGTGGCGCGGTCGCTGGCCGAGCACGGCCCGGCCGCCGGCGTCGGCCGCGTGGTGATCTCCGGCGGGGGTGCGCGCAACCCCGTGCTCGTCGAGCGGCTGCGGGCGCACCTGCCCGCCACGACGACCCTCGTCACGTCCGACGAGCTGGGGATGCCCGTGGACGGCAAGGAGGCGTACCTCTTCGCCCTGCTCGGCTTCCTCGGCGTGCACGGTGTGCCCGGCACCGCCGCCGGGCCGCAGCGGCGGCAGGCCACCGGCGCCCGCCGCCCCGTCGTGCTCGGGTCGCTGACCCCGCCGACGCCGCTGCCCGTCGCCCCCGTCAGGGGCGCCGTCACGCGACTCGTCCTCGCGACCTCGCCGCCGGACCACCTGGCCCGGCCGCGTCACCTGACGACCCCGAGAGGAAGCACCCGATGAGCGGAGAGCACGCCCCCGACCCCTCCGGCACCCCCGCGGGCGCGCCCGCCGACGCGCCGGAGGACCTGCTCGCCGTCGCGCGGATGGTCTCGCCGACGGAGGAGCGCAACCCGCGCACCACCGACATCGACCTGCTCCCCGCGGCCGACGTCGTGCGGCTCATCCTCGACGAGGACGCCGGGGTCGCGAGCGTGGTGCGGGCCGAGCGGTTCCGGGTCACGCAGGCCGTCGAGCTCGCCGTCGAGGCGATCCGCGCGGGCGGGCGCGTGCACTACGCCGGCGCGGGCACCTCCGGGCGCCTCGGCGTGCTCGACGCCGTCGAGCTCTCGCCGACGTACGGGGTCGGGACCGAGTGGTTCGACGCGCACCTCGCGGGCGGCCCCGACGCGATGACCCTCGCCGTCGAGGGCGCCGAGGACGACGCCGAGGCGGGCCGCCGCGACCTCGACGACGTGGGCCCGCACGACCTCGTGGTCGGCCTCGCCGCCTCCGGCCGCACGCCGTACGTGGGCGGCGCGCTGGAGCTGGCCCGCGAGCGCGGCGCCCGCACCGCCCTCGTGAGCGCCAACCCGTCCGCCCCGCTCGCGGACCTCGTGGACGTGGCGATCCTCGTCGACACGGGCCCCGAGGCCGTCACCGGCTCCACCCGCATGAAGGCCGCCACCGCGCAGAAGATCGTGCTCAACACGTTCTCGACGGCCACCATGATCCGGCTCGGCAAGACGTACTCGAACCTCATGGTCGACGTGCGCGCCACCAACGCCAAGCTCCGCGCCCGCCTCGTGCGGCTGCTCAGCCAGGCCACGGGGCTCACGCCCGAGGTGTGCGCGCCCGTGCTCGCGGACGCCGACGGGGAGGTGCAGGTGGCGCTCGTGATGCTGCTCGCCGGCGTCGACGCCGCGGCCGCCCGCGCCGCCCTCGCCGGCGGCGACGGTGTCCGCGGCGCGCTGTCGCGCCTGGGCTCCGCCCCGCCGCGGTAGCCGCGCTCTACGGCGCGGGGGTGGGGCGCGCGCCGAAGACCGCGCTGCCGACGCGGACGACGGTGGCGCCCTCGGCGACGGCGAGCTCCAGGTCGCCGGTCATGCCCATGGAGAGCTCGCGGGCGTCGGCGGTGCCGGGCGCACCGCTCGCGAGCACCTCGTCGCGCACGGCGCGCAGGCGGGCGAAGCCGGCGCGCACCCGCGCGTCGTCGTCCGAGCGGGCGCCGATCGTCATGAGGCCGCACAGGCGCAGGCCGGGAAGCGCGGCGACGTCGAGGGCGAGCGCGACGGCGTCCTCGGGCGTGACGCCGGACTTGCTCTCCTCGCCGGAGACGTTGACCTGCACGAGGACGTCGAGCGTGCGGCCGTCGCGGGCGCAGCGCGTCGAGAGGGCCTGGGCCAGGGCGAGGGAATCGACGGAGTCGACGGCGGTCGCCGCGCCCAGGACGGCGTTCACCTTGTTCTTCTGCAGGTGCCCGATGAGGTGCGCCTCGACCCGCCCGGCCGCGACCAGGTCGGCCAGCGCGGGGGCCTTGGCGACGAGCTCCTGCACCCGGTTCTCGCCCACGAGGACGGGCCGGTCGTCGCCGGCCGCGGCGGCGAGGTCGACGGCCGCCCGCACCGCCTCGAGCACGGTCGCGGCGTCCTGCGTCTTGGTGGCCAGCAGCACGCGGACCTCGCGCGGGTCGCGCCCCGCCGCCCGGGCGGCCGCGGCGGCGCGGTCGTGGACGGCGGCCAGGCGTGCGGGGATCCCGGGACGATCGGTGGGCATGGACGCCAGTCTACGAACGCCCGAGCCCTCGGCGGACCAGGGTCGCGTCAGGGGGATCCCGGGTGGTGCGCCGCGCCGCCGGCGGGCGAGGATGGTGGGGTGAAGGCCCTGCTCAACATCATCTGGCTCGTCTTCGGCGGCTTCTGGCTGGCGCTCGGCTACGCCGCCGCCGGGATCCTGTGCTGCATCACGATCGTCGCCATCCCGTGGGGCATCGCGTCGTTCCGGATCGCCGGCTACGCGCTGTGGCCGTTCGGCCGCACCGTGGTCGACAAGCCCGGCGCGGGCGGCTGGTCCGTGCTCGGCAACATCATCTGGATCGTCTTCGCCGGCATCTGGCTCACCATCGGCCACATCACGACGGCGATCGCGCAGGCGATCACGATCATCGGCATCCCGCTGGCGATCGCCAACATCAAGATGATCCCGATCTCGCTGCTGCCGCTCGGCAAGGACATCGTGCCCAGCGACGCCCGGTACCCGACCTATCAGCACTGAGCGGCGCTGCCGAACGGCGCGACCGCGCTATGCGCGGGCGATCGGCGCCGTCGTCCCGTCCGTGAGGCGCAGCAGGTCGTCGGGGGCGAGGGACACGTCCAGCCCCCGGCGCCCGCCGGACACGTAGACGACGTCGAAGCCGGCCGCGGACTCGTCGAGCACGGTGGCGTGCCGCTGCTTCTGCCCGAGCGGCGAGATGCCGCCCACGACGTAGCCGGTGGCGCGCTGCGCGGCGGCCGGGTCCGCCATCGCCGCCCGCTTGCCGCCGACGGCGCGCGCCAGGGCCTTGAGGTCGAGGCTGCCGTCCACGGGCACGATCCCGACGACGAGCCGCCCGTCGACGTCCGCCAGGAGCGTCTTGAACACCTGGGCCGGGTCCGCGCCGAGCGCCCCGGCCGCCTCCAGCCCGTAGCTCAGCTCCGACGCGGGGTCGTGCTCGTAGGCGTGCTGGTCGTAGGCGACGCCGGCCCGGTCGAGGGCGACGAGCGCCGGCGTGCCGTGCGAGGCGTGCGTCTTCTTCTTGGACACGCCGTCGATTGTGCCTGAGTAGGGTGGTGCGGTGCTCCTGCTCCTCGTCCTCGCGATCCTGGTAGGAGGGGCTCTTCAGAGGGTCACGGGCATGGGCTTCGGCCTGGTGGCCGGTCCGTTCATCGTGCTGCTCGTGGGCCCGCTCGAGGGCGTGCTGTTCGTCAACCTGGCGGGCTCGATCGCGTCCGCGCTCATCCTGGGCCGCGTGGTGCGCGACGTGGACTGGCGGCGCTACGCCTGGCTCGCCACCACGTCCGTGCTGGTGATGGTGCCCGCCGCCCTGCTGCTGCGCGACGCGAGCCGCGCGGCGCTCGAGGTCGCCGTCGGGGCTCTCGTCGTGGTCGCGATGACGCTCGCCGTCGTCACGACGCGGCTGCGGCGCGACGGCCGGCACCCCGTGCGGCCGGGGGCCCGGGCGCCGCTGGTCGTCACGGGTGTCGCGAGCGGCGTCGGGAGCGTGGCCGCGGGCATCGGCGGCCCGCCGGTGGCGATCTACTCCGTGCTCAGCGGCTGGGAGCCGCGCGCCTTCGCCGCGACGGCGCAGCCCTTCTTCGCCACCAACGCGCTCGCCGCGCTCGCCGCCAAGCTGACGCTCACCGACGCGTCGTTCCCGCCGTTCGCCCTCTGGCAGTGGGTGGTCGTGCTGGCCGCGATCGTGGCCGGCCTGATGGTCGGCGACTGGCTCACGCCGCGCGTGCCCGCGGCGGCCGTCCGGCGCGGGCTGATCGTGCTGGCGTACGTCGGCGGGGCGGCGACCTTCGCGCAGGGGCTCGCCCACCTCGCCTGACGTCGCTCGTCGGCCCGCCGGGCCGGGCTAGATGCGCCCGACGTCCACGACGGTGAGCACGACCGCCCCCGCCTCGTCGCTGGCGGCGAGGTCCACGAGCGCGGTGATCGCCCAGTCGTGGTCGCCGTCGGCGTCGTCCAGCACCTGGCGCACCCACCACGTGCCCGCGGGCACCTCGGCGACCTCCACGCCGTCCGGTGTGGTCGTGGTGGCGCCGCCGGGCAGCTCGGCGCCCGGCTCGAGCACCGTGAGCAGGGCGGCGGACCGGGCGGCGGGGCCGATGCTGACGGCGTCGTCGCCCTGCGTCTCGAACAGCGGGTCGAGGGCGGACGCCCAGGCGTCCCCGTCCCAGCCGTGCGCGCCGTCGAGCCGCCCGAGCGCGTCGTAGTCCTCGCGGGCCGCGAGCTCGACGCGGCGGAACGTCGCGTTGCGCACCAGGCGGCGGAACGCGCGCGGGTTGCCGGTGACGGGGCGCGCGGGCGCCTCCGCGCCGGCCTCGGCGAGCTCGCCCTCGACGACGGCGTCCGCGTCGTCGTCGACCGGGTTCTGCAGGCGCTCCCACTCGTCCAGGAGCGACGAGTCGACGCCGCGCACCAGCTCGCCGAGCCATTCGACGACCTCGTGCACCTCCTCGGAGCGGTGCTCCTCGGGCACCACCTGGCGCAGCGCGCGGTAGGCGTCCGCGAGGTAGCGCAGCACCACGCCCTCGGTGCGCTCCAGGCCGTACACGCTGACGAGCTCGGCGAACGTCATCGCCTGCTCGAGCATGTCCCGCACCACGGACTTGGGCGCGAGCTCGGCGTCCGCGACCCACGGGTTGGCCCGCTTGTACGTGGCGAAGGCGGGCTCGAGCAGGTCGGCGAGCGGCTTCGGCCAGCTCACGTCCTCGAGCGCCTCCATGCGCTCCTCGTACTCCATGCCCTCGGCCTTCATCGCCGCGACGGCCTCGCCCTTCGCCTTGGACTGCTGGGCGTAGAGGATCTGGCGCGGGTCGTCGAGGGTCGCCTCGATGACGGAGACGACGTCGAGCACGTGCGTCGGGCTCTCCACGTCGAGCAGGTCCATCGCGGCGAGCGCGAACGGCGACAGCGGCGCGTTGAGCGCGAAGTCGCGGGGCAGGTCCACGACGAGCCGCACGCTGGGGCGGTAGCCGGCCGGGCGCGACGGGTCGGGCACGCGCACCTTCTCCACGACGCCGGCGACGCGCAGCGAGCGGTAGATGCGGAACGTCTGGCGCACGTGCTCGGCCTGCTGCGACTCGGTGTCGTGGTTCGCGGTCAGCAGGTGCCGCATCGCCTCCACGGGGTCGGCGCCGCCGCGCTCGTCGCGGGTGCGGGCGAGCACGTTCAGGACCATGGCGTGGTTGACGTGGAACTGGCTGGTCAGGGGCTCCGGGTCGGCGTCCCGCAGCCGCTCGAACGTGGAGTCGGTCCAGTTCACGGCCCCGGTGGGCGCCTTCTTGCGCACCACCTTCTTGAGCTTCTTGGGGTCGTCGCCGGCCTTGGCGAGGAGCTTGCGGTTCTCGATGACGTGCTCGGGCGCCATGACGAGCACCTCGCCCACGGTGTCGAAGCCGGCGCGCCCGGCCCGGCCGGAGATCTGGTGGAACTCGCGCGCGGTGAGGTGGCGCATGCGCTCGCCGTCGTACTTCACCAGCGACGTCATCAGCACGGTGCGGATGGGCACGTTGATGCCGACGCCGAGCGTGTCGGTGCCGCACACGACCTTGAGCAGCCCGCGCTGGGTGAGCCGCTCCACGAGCCGCCGGTACTTGGGCAGCATCCCCGCGTGGTGCACGCCGACGCCCGCGCGCAGGAACTTGCTCAGCGTCTTGCCGAAGCCGGTGCCGAACCGGAACGCGCCGATCTCGGCGGCGATGGCGGCCTTCTCGTCCTTGGACGCCAGGTTCGTGGACAGGAGCGCCTGGGCGCGCTCGACGGCGTCCTTCTGTGTGAAGTGCACGACGTAGACGGGCGCGCGGTGCGTGGTGACCAGCTCGGTGATGACGTCGGTGAGCGGCTCGACGACGTAGGAGAACGTCAGCGGCACCGGGCGCTCGGCGCCCGCGACCTCCGCGACGGGGCGGCCGCTGCGCTCCTCCAGGTCCTCGCGCAGGCGGGTGGTGTCGCCGAGCGTGGCCGACATCAGCAGGAACTGCGTGCGCGGCAGCTCCAGCAGCGGCACCTGCCACGCCCAGCCGCGCTGCCGGTCGCCGTAGAAGTGGAACTCGTCCATGACGACCTGCGCGATCGCGTCGTCCTCGTCGACGGTGCTGTCCGCGCCGTCGCCCCCCGGACCGTCGTCGTCGCCGCGCCGCAGCGCCAGGTTGGCGAGGATCTCCGCCGTGCAGCAGATGATCGGGGCGTCCGCGTTGACGGCGGAGTCGCCGGTCATCATGCCGACGTTGCGCGACCCGAACGCGGCGACGAGGTCGAAGAACTTCTCGCTCACCAGCGCCTTGAGCGGCGCGGTGTAGAAGGTGCGGCCGCCGCGGCCCGAGCGGCGGTTCGCGAGCGCCGCGAACTGGGCGCCCATCGCGACCATGGACTTGCCCGACCCGGTGGGCGTCGCGAGCACCACGTGCGAGCCCGTCATCAGCTCGAGGAGGGCTTCCTCCTGGTGCGGGTACAGCGGGCGCCCCGTGCCCGCGGCCCACTCGCCGAAGCCCTCGAACAGCACGTCGGGGTCCGGCGCCCCTCCGGTGGGGGCGGGCAGGTAGGGCAGCAGCGTGCCGGCGGGGCGGGGGGCGGGGTCGTGCGAGGTCGGGGAGGTCATCGCCGGCCATTCTTCCAGGCCCCGCCGAGAGCAACGAGCGTGGGGTACAGTTAAACCAACCCCCCCGCAGTTGTAAAAGTAAACACCCACGAAGAGGGGGGGGGGGGAGCAAG
>NZ_JBHWYY010000017.1:43998-67393 GCF_042728595.1 Isoptericola sp. NPDC060185
GTGCTGACCTGTTCCTCGTCCGGCTCGGATGAGGAACAGGTCAGCACGCTCGATGCGGGGGTGGGGTCAGCAGGCGCCGAGGTCGGTCCAGACGCCCCACTGGCTCGCGGACGACGGGGTGTCGCCCTGGGTCCACCACTTGGCCTGGTACGTGCGGCCCTCGTAGGAGACCTTGGCACCGCCGGTGTACGCGCTGGAGGGGTTCCAGGCGGCATCGGTGCAGTCGCCCGGCTCGACGGGCGGGTCGGTCGGGTCGACCGGGGGCTCGGTGGTGCCGCCCTCGCCGACGGTCACGTCGACGCAGGCGTAGAACGCGTTGGCGGTGTCCGCGACGTTCCAACGGGCCAGGATGGTGTGGTTGCCCTGCGGCAGGTTCTCGAGGGTGTGCGTGACGACCGCCTCGGGCTGCTTGCCGTTGTCGTTGAACGTGCGGTGCAGCACGCCGTCGACGAAGTACTCCCAGGTGGAGGTGGAGTGGCGGGCCGTGAGCTTCCACTGCATCGACACGCTGTTGCCGATCTTGGTGCGCGGCCACGGCTTGGAGCTGTCGTCGAGGACGGAGAAGCCGCTGCCGCCCGAGCACTTCATCGAGCCCTTGGGGGCCTCGACGCTCTGGGGCTCGTACTGGACGCCGCCGCAGTCGAAGGACACGGTGCGCGTGGCGCAGTGGTCCTGGCGGCTGGGCGGGCTGGTGACCCAGCCGTGGGCGGAGGCGGCCGGGGCCACCACCACCGGGGCGAGGATGGCGGCGGCGCCGAGCACCGCGGCGAGGAGGGTTGAACGCAGACGCATCGTTGCTCTCCCGTGTTCGTGAGGAAACTGGACAAATTCGCCGCTACGGCGCCCGTCCGTCCCCGCGCATCAGGGGAACTGCGTCATCTGGCCGGGATCCCGCGGCCGCGGGTACGGGGAATCCCGTACCGGCGACCGCTCAGCCGAGGTCCCACAGGTGCCGGTAGAACGCGATCCGCCCCGCGTCGGGCGCGATGCCGTAGGCGTCGAAGAAGGCGGGCTCGTACCCGTCGCCGTAGTTCCACTCCAGGCTGTAGCTCGCCACCGCGAGGTCGGCCCAGCGGTCGGCGACACCGAGGGCGTCGAGGTCGACGTGCGCGGTCCAGGCCCCGCTGTCGTCAAGGAGCGTGTTGGGCGCGCACGGGTCGCCGTGGCACACGACGAGCCGGTCGACGTCGGGCACCGTGCCGACCCGCGCCCGAGCGTCGGGCTCCAGGCGCGCGACGCGGTCGGCGACGCCCCAGGAGAAGGGGCAGCCGGCCACCGGCAACGTCTCGTGCAGGGCCCGCAGCCCGGCGCCGATGGCGCGCGCGGCGGCCTCGGGGCGGGCCAGCCAGTGCGGGTCGACGGCGGAGCGCCCGGGGATGCCGGCCGTCAGCAGCCAGCGGCCGTCGGCGTCCTCGCCGCGGTCGAGCACGCGCGGGACGGGCGTGTACCGCCCCGCCCAGGCGAGGCGCTCGGCCTCGGCGTCGAGGTCGAGCCCGACGACGCCGGCCGGCACCCACTTGACGTAGCGGTCGCCCGTGGCGATGCCGACGGTCCCGGCGGCGCCCGGCGGCGCGAGGCGGAACGTGAGCCCGCCGAGCACGTTGCGCCACACGGGCGTGACGTCGTCGTCGCCCGCGAGCAGACGGACCCGCTCGGGCACGGTGACGGGGTCGGACGGGGTGGCGGCGAGCACGCGGGACATGCCCAGATCGTCACATCTTCGCGCCGCGCCCGGCTACGGCATTCCCGTCGGGTCGACCGTCGGCTGCGGCTCGGCCACGGGCTCGACGGTCGGCGCGGGTCGCCGCGTGGCGGCCTCGCCCTGCTGCACGACGACCACCCCGGCGAGAACGAGCAGCCCGCCGACGAGCTGGACCGGGCGCGGCAGCTCGCCCAGGAGGGCCCAGGCGAAGAAGACGGCGGAGACCACCTCGAGGAGGCCCACGAACGACGCCGGCCGCGCGCCGAGCCGCCGTCCCGCGGCGATGCCCGTGACGTACGCGACGCCCGCGGTCACGACGCCCAGCGCGGCGAGCACGGCCCAGGCGGGGACGACGGCGTCGGCGAGGCGCACCGGCTCGGCCGGGGCGGTCACGGGCAGCACGCCGACGAGGGCGAGCAGCCCGAGCAGCGCAGCACCGACGACCAGGCCACCGGCGGCCAGGCTCAGGGGCGGCAGCCCGGTGTCGGGGCGGGCGCTCATGAGGAAGTAGGCCGAGACGCCGACCATCGCGCCGAGCGCCCACGCGACGCCGACGGGGTCGAGCCGCGCGCCCGTGAGGTCGAGGACGAGCACCAGCCCGGCGGCGGCGAGCGCGAGGCCGGCGAGCGTCGCGCGCCCGGGGCGCTGCCCGTGCCGCAACCACAGCCACGCGACGACGGCCGCGGGGGAGGAGTACTCGATGAGCAGCGCGGGGCCCACCTGCATGTGCTGCACGGCGGCGAAGTAGCAGAACTGGGTGGCCGCGACGCCCACCGCGCCGTACGCCAGCAGCAGGCGCACGTTGCGGCGCACGGCGGACCAGTCGCCGCGCAGCGCGACGACGCCGAACGGCAGCACCACGAGCGCGCCGACGGCGACGCGGACCAGCACGACCGCGCCCGGGCTCCAGCCGGTCGCGAACAGGCCCGCGGCGAGCGGGCCCGAGAGGCTGAAGGTCACGGCGGAGACGACGGCGAGGGCCAGGCCCGCGCCGAGACCGGTGCGCGCCGTCACGCGGGCGTCATGCGTCATGTCGGCCATGGCTCATGACGCTACGGCCGGCCGTTGTAATGTGTCAACATGCCGTTCGCTCATGACACCGTCGCGGAGCTCCGGTCCGCCGTCGCCCTCGTGAACTCCGCGGAGCCGCCCGAGACGCTCGCGACCGTCACCGACCTGGACGCGTTCTTCCGCGAGCACGAGTACACGGGCCGCCACGACCGGACGGCCGAGGAGCTCGCCCAGGTGCGCGCGCTGCGCCCCCGGCTGCGCGAGCTGCTGCTCGCGGACCGGGACACCGCCGCCGCGCTGGTCAACGAGCTGCTCGCGGACGTGCCGGTGCACCCGCGCCTCGTGCGGCACTCGGGGGAGGACTGGCACGTGCACGCCACGGCCGACGACGCCCCGCTCGCCACGCGGATCGTCGTCGAGACGGCGATGGCGATGGTCGACGTCGTGCGCGAGGACGAGCACTCCCGGTTGGCCGTCTGCGCCGACGAGGACTGCCAGGGGCTGGTGCTCGACCTGTCCCGCAACCGCTCGCGCCGGTACTGCTCCACGGCGTGCACCAACCGCAACGCGCAGGCCGCGCTACGTGCACGCCGGTCCGGCTGACGGGGCGGCTGACGTATCTGCCGGTCGCGCCACCGCTCCCTCCCCGCGAGGGCGCCAGGCTCCCGCAGGGCGGCGACCGCCCGGCCCGGCCCCAGCGAGGAGGCGGCGATGTCCGTCACGACCGACCGCGCGCTCGACCCCTGGCCCGTCGTCCGGCCCGGCGACCGGTTCCACCCCGTCGGGACGCTGCAGCACCTGCTCAACGAGCACGGTCACGACCTCGCGGTCGACGAGGTGTTCGGGCCGCGCACCGAGGCCGCCGTCCGCGCGGCGCAGGGCGACTTCGGCCTGGAGGTGGATGGCGTCGTCGGCCCCAAGACCTGGGGCGCGATCGTGGTCACCGTCAAGCGCGGCAGCCGTGGCCACGCCGTGCGCGGCGCGCAGGCCGAGCTCGACACCCGTATCGCGTTCGCCCTCGCCGTCGACGGCGTGTTCGGCGCGAAGACGGAGGCCGCGGTCCGCGAGTTCCAGAAGGCCCTCTCGGGGTTCGGTGTCCTCGTCGACGGCGTCGTCGGCCCCGTCACCTGGCGGGCGATGGTCAGCGGGATGGTCTCCGACTGACCCCACCGGTCACGCGGCGCCGTCGGCCCGATCGTCCGCGTCCAGCCCCAGGACCGCGTCGCAGACCTCGACCAGCCGGGCGCGCAGCGCCTGGCCGCGCTCGGCGAAGCCGCGCTGGCGGCGGACGTACTCGGCCTTGCCCTCGGGCGTCTCGATCGCCACGGCCTCGACGCCGTACGACGAGACGTCGTAGGGGGCGGCGGCCATGTCCGTGTACCGGATGTCGCGGGCGAGCTCGAACGCGTCGAGCAGCAGGTCGCCGGGCGCCGCGGGGCCGAGCTTCAGCGCCCACTTGTAGAGGTCCATCCCGGCGTGCAGGCAGCCCGGCTGCTCCATGGCGGGCTGGCGTTCGCGGGTGGGGCGCAGCTGGTTGCGGCCCGCGGCCTCGGGCGTGAAGAACCGGTAGGCGTCGAAGTGCGAGCAGCCGATGCGGTGCGACTCGACGACCGCGTCCGTGCCGTCGTGGCCCAGCCGCAGCGGCAGCGGGTGGCGGTGGTCGCGGCCGGCGGCGCGGTCGCGGTAGACCATCGCCCACTCGTGCAGGCCGAAGCAGCCGAACGTGCCCGGCCGTCCGGCCGTCGCGGACACGAGGGCGCGCACGTACCGGACGGTGTCGCCGCGGTCGGCGACGAAGGCCGCGGCGTCCAGCGTGGCGCCGGTTCTCGACGGCCCCGTGCCGCCGCCCGGCAGGGTGACCTCGCGGTACCAGCGCCACCCGGCGTGCTCGACGGCGCGCGCGAGCACGACGCCGGGCCCGGGGTGCCACCGGCGCAGGTGGCTGACGCGCGTGGGGTAGTAGGTGAAGAGGAAGTCCTCGATCGCGTGCGGCTCGCCGCGGTCGTGGGCGGCCCGCCACACCGCCGTCAGGGCGTCCGCGCGGTCGGCGTGCGCCACGGCTCGCGGCTCCCACGCGTCGGGGTGCAGGACGGCGCCGGCGGGGGTCGCCGGGTCGTCGAGGGTCGTCGCGCGCACCCCACCAGGGTACGAGCGCGGCGAGCACGCCCGGCCCCGGACTAGCGTGTGACACGTGCCGCACACCCACGGATTCCGCCAGGTCGACGTCTTCGCCACGGGCCCGCTCACGGGCAACCCGCTCGCCGTCGTGCACGACGCCGACGACCTCAGCGACGCCCAGATGGCCGCGTTCGCCCGCTGGACGAACCTGTCCGAGACCACATTCCTGCTGCGTCCGGCCGACCCTGGCGCCGACTACCGCGTGCGGATCTGGACGCCGGGCGGCGAGCTGCCGTTCGCCGGCCACCCCACGCTGGGCTCCGCGCACGCGTGGCTCGAGGCGGGAGGCGCGCCGCGCTCCGCGGACCGCGTGGTCCAGGAGTGCGGCGTCGGGCTGGTGACGGTGCGGCGCGACAGCGACGGCGACGGGGGAGCCGACGCCGGGCGGCTCGCGTTCGCGGCCCCGCCGCTGCGGCGCTCGGGCCCGGTCGCACCGGAGGACCTCGCGCGGATCGCGCGGGCGCTGCGCGTCGCGGTGGCCGACGTCGACGACGCGGCCTGGGTGGACAACGGACCCGGCTGGGTGGCCGCGCGCCTGCGGGACGCCGCCGCGGTGCTCGCCGTCGACCCGGACGCCGCGTCGTTCGGCGACCTCAAGATCGGCGTGGTCGGGCCCTACGCACCGGGGGAGTCGGATGCGGCGGTCGAGGTCCGGGCGCTCTTCGGGGAGAACGGCAGCCTCGTCGAGGACCCGGTGACCGGCAGCCTCAACGCCGGGCTCGGTCAGTGGCTCGCGGGGGACTTCCTGCCCGCCTCGTACGTGGCGTCGCAGGGCACCGCCCTCGGGCGCCGTGGCCGGGTGCACGTGCGCCGCGATGCCGACGGCGAGGTGTGGGTCGGGGGCGCCGCGGTCACGACGATCGGGGGCACGGTCACGCTGTAGCGCCGGCGTGCTAGCGGCGGCGCTTGAACCACCGCACGTAGGCGACGCGCTCGACCAGCGCGAAGACGATCACCGTGATCACGGCGGGGGTCCCTGTGATGCCGGCCGCCGTCAGCAGGGCGATGAGGGCGATCTCGAGGCCGACGAGCACCGCCACCGCCACGGCGGTCTGCGTGCGCGCCGGCGCGGCAGTGGCAGGGCGGCGGCTCACGCGGCCCGCCCCGCCCGCTCGCCGCGCGGGAAGGCGGCGCGCGTGGCCCGCTGCCACAGCAGCACCGCGACGACGGCGACGAGCACGCCGAGCACGGCCTGCTCGGCCTTCATCCAGCCCGGGTAGCCGTCGTCGGGCGCCGCGACCAGGAGGACGACGCCGATCGGCGCGAGCGTCGCGACGAGGCGCATCCGCACGTACGCGGCGCGGCTGCCGCGCGCGAGCGCGCCGGCGTATCGCGCGAAGGCGAAGCAGGCGACCGTGATCACGACACCGCGCAACCACATCACCCAGTTGGCCTCGGCGGGTGCGACGACACTCAGGACGGCCGTGACGACGAGCGCCACGAGCGAGACGACGCCCGCGGCAGCCCAGAGCCGTCGCACCGTCAGGACGGTGCGGTCGAGCGGTGCCCCGCCCGGCGGGTTCCCGTCGCGGTCCGTGGTGGTGGCCGGCGTGGTGGTCGGTGGCGTGGGGGTCACGGGGTGGTCCTTCCGGCTGCGGTGGCGCGCGCGTAGAGCGCGACGATCTGGTCGATCTCGTGGGTGTCGACGGCGCGCCCGGGGGCGCAGCGCGACGCGAACTCGTCGATCGTGGCCCGCACGGAGCGCGCCATGACCTCCGGGTCGAACGCGCCGAGCTCGCCGGCGTGCTGCCCCTGCGAGAACAGCAGGGCCAGCAGCATCACCGAGGTGTCGGCGCCCTCCCGGACGCCCGGCCGGGCGCCGTGCCGCACGATCTCCACGACCGCGACGGCGGCGAGCGGGTTCCGGGCGAGGAACTCGAGGTTCGAGCGGATGTACCCGGCGAGCTTGTCGGGGTAGGTGGTCGCGGCCTCGAGCGCTGGGCGAATGACCTCGGCGGAGTCGGCCACGACCTGTGCGACGACGGCGCTCATCAGCGCCTCCTTCGTCCGGAAGTGGTACGAGATCAGCCGCGTGCTGCTGAGCTGCGCGTGCTCCCGGATCCGGGCGAACGTCGCACCGGCGTAGCCCTCCTCGGCCAGGACCGAGATCGTGGCCGAGAGGATCTGCCGACGGCGTGCGTGGGTCGGCGCATACGTCCGACCGTCAGGAACCATAGCATGCATCTTATCCGGCTGAATAATTTCGTTCGTCCAGCCGACGTCCAGCGCTCCCGGGCGGCCCGCAGCGTGCGCCGACGGCCGTCGCAGGTCGCTCACCTTCCATGGCTGCATGACCCTTCCCAGCGATCCGCCCCAGCCCACCGATCCGCCCGAGCCCACCGAGCCCACCGGCAGTGCCCGCCGCCGCCGACGACCCCGCCGTGCCGTCGTCCTCGCCGCCGTCCTGGCCGTGCTGCTGCCGGTCGGCGGCGTCACCGCATGGGCGGCCAACCGCTACCTCGTCGAGCACGTCCAGATCGACGACGTCTCCGCGTACGAGGCGGCGCAGTCGTCCGCGTCCTCCTCGTCGACGTCGTCCTCGTCCCCGGGTGACGACTCCGGCGACGGCGACCCCGGCGACGACGGCACGGTCACCGCGGACGGATACACCTCCGACGACACGTCCGTCTCGCTGGACACGGTCACGCAGGGCAGTGGCGACGACACCGTCACGTACTACGTGGCCCACGTCGCGCTCGACGACGCCACGCAGCTGCGCTCGGCGTTCGCGCAGGACAAGTTCGGCACCAACATCACGGAGCGCACCAGCGACATCGCCGAGGACAACGACGCGATCCTCGCCGTCAACGGCGACTACTACGGCTTCCGCGACACCGGCATCGTCATCCGCAACGGCGTCGTCTACCGCGACGAGGGCGCGCGCCAGGGCCTCGCCCTCTACGCCGACGGCCGCGTCGAGGTGTACGACGAGACCGCCACCACGGCGGACGAGCTCGTCGCCGACGGCGTGTGGAACACGCTGTCGTTCGGGCCGGCGGTCGTGGAGGACGGGAAGACGGTCGACGGCATCGAGGACGTCGAGGTCGACACGAACGTGGGCAACCACTCGATCCAGGGCGAGCAGCCGCGCACCGCGATCGGGGTGGACGCGGACGGGAACCTCGTCATCGTGGTCGTCGACGGCCGCGACCCCGGCTACAGCCGCGGGGTCACCATGACCGGGCTGGCGCAGATCATGATCGACCAGGGCGCCGTCACGGCGTACAACCTGGACGGCGGCGGCTCGTCCACGCTGTGGTTCGACGGCGAGGTCGTGAACCGGCCGTCGAACGGCGGCGAGCGCGGCACCTCCGACATCCTCTACGTGGCGCGATGACCGGCATCCCGGGCAGGCCGGCGCCCCTCGTCGTCGTCCCCGCCTACCGGCCCGACGGCGCCCTGCCGGCGCTCGTGCGGGGCCTCGCCGCCCAGGGCCTGCCCGACGTCCTCGTCGTCGACGACGGCTCCGGCCCCGCGCACACCACCGTCTTCGAGGAGGTCGCCGCGCTCGGCGCCCAGGTGCTGCGCCACGACCGCAACCGGGGCAAGGGGGTCGCCCTGCGGACGGCGTTCGCGCACGCCCGCGAGCGCCACCCCGGCCGCGACGTCGTCACCGCGGACGCGGACGGGCAGCACACGCCCGCGAGCGTGCGCGCCGTCGCGGACCGGCTGGTCGCCGGGGGAGCGGACGTCGTCGTGGGGGAGCGGGACCTCACGGGCGCGGGCGTCCCGTTGCGCAGCCGCGTGGGCAACGCGCTCAGCGGCGCCGCAGTGCGCACGGCGACGGGCCTGCCGGTGCGCGACAGCCAGACGGGCCTGCGCGGCGTCGCCGCAGGGACGCTCCCGTGGCTGCTCGACGTGCCCGGCGACCGCTACGAGTACGAGCTGCGCGTGCTGCTGGAGGCGTCGGCCCGCGGGGCGGTGGTCGCGGGGGTGCCGGTGGAGACGGTCTACGTCGACCACAACGCGTCGTCCCACTTCCGGCCGGTGCGCGACTCGGCGGTCGTGATGGCGCCCCTGCTCGCGTTCGCCGCGTCGGGGCTGCTGGCCTTCGGCGTCGACGCGGCGGGGCTCCTCGCGCTGCAGGCGGCCACGGGGAGCCTGGCGCTCGCGGTCGTGGGCGCCCGGGTGCTCAGCGCCGGCGTCAACTACGGGGTGAACCGGGCGTTCGTCTTCGGGCGGGCGCGGCGGGGCCCGGTGCGCGGGTCGGCGGCCCGGTACGCCGCGCTGGCCCTGCTCCTGCTCGCCGCGAGCTATGGCCTGCTCGACGCGTTGCACGGCACGCTCGGCGTGCCGCTGCTGGCGGCGAAGGTGCTCACGGACGCGGCGCTGTTCGTGGCGAGCTGGACGGTGCAGCGGCAGGTGGTGTTCCCGCCGTCCGGTCCGCGACCCGGCCCACCAGTCGCTCCAGCGGCCCGCGGCCGAGCAGGAACCGCCACGCCGTCGCCGCGACGAGCGTGACCACGACCAGGACGGTCAGGGGCCCGTTGGTGGTCGACTCGAGCAGGTCCCAGTGCCAGATGGCGACGATCTGGAGCGTGTAGACGGTGAGCGCCATCGACCCGACGGCGGCCAGCGGCGCCAGCACCCATCGGCCGATCCGCCCGACGTACAGGCACAGGCCGACGAGGGCGACGGCGAACCCGCCCGAGGCGAGCACCTCGATCGTCGTGTCGTCGTGCGGGCCGTCGAGGAACAGCCCCGCCACCGGCGGCCACGTGTCGCGCCACCCGAACGGCATCGTGTCGACGGACCGGTACGCCAGGCCCAGGCCGCGCACCGCCTCCTCGCCGCCCGCGGCCCCGACGACCGCGCGCGACACCAGGGTGAACGCGCCCCACGCGGCCAGCCCGCCCAGCACCAGGCCGCGGCGCAGCCGCGGGGAGCGCAGGTCGCAGCGGCCGATCGCCATCCCGGCGAGCACGTACGCCATCCAGACGACGCCGGGGTACATGCCGGTGACCAGGAAGTCGGTGACCGCCCCGGAACCGTCGCGGGGCGGGCGCAGCCCCGCCCGGACGATCGCCTCCGGCCCCCAGTACGCCAGCACCGGACCGACGAGGGCGACGACGGCGGCGAGCGCCGCGAGCCGCGGCGGCCGCCAGCGCAGGAACGGCAGCGCGAGCACGAAGAAGCAGGCGTAGAAGCCGAGGATGAGCGCGACGCGGGTGCCGAGGATGTCCAGCAGGGCGGCGACGGCGAGCAGCAGCGCGGCCCGCACGAACAGCCGGAGCCGGGCCCGGCGCAGGGGGTCGCCGTCGAGCGGCCGCGGGCCGCCGGAGACGATCGCGACCGAGATCCCGGCGACCACGGCGAACAGGACCGAGGAGTGGCCGTGGGACAGGTCGAGCAGCCACCAGGCCGGGCCGGCGTCCGGGGTGGTCACGCCCACGTGGGCCGTGAACATGCCGAGCACGGCGATCCCGCGGGCGACGTCGACCCCCGGGACGCGCCCGGGGCCGCCCGCCAGCCGGCGCAGCCCCGCGTCCAGCCCCGCGCGGAGCGGGGAGGCCGGCGCACCGGTGGCCACGGTCATGGCGCGATGATCCCACCGCGCGTGGTGCGCGGCGTCCCGGAGCGTGAGAACGCAAGGGCTTGCGGGCCGCGCGGTCACTACGGTAGGGACCATGAGCGACCTGCGCACGGAGCCCACACCCGAGGGCACCCCCGAACCTGCCGGTGCCGACCTCAACGACGCGATCGAGGCCCCGAGCACCCATCACACCGTGCCCAGCAAGGAGTCGGAGTCGTACACGCACGGCCACCACGAGTCCGTGCTGCGCTCCCACCGGAGCCGCACCGCGCAGAACTCGGCCGGCTTCCTGGTGCCGCACCTGCGTGACGACATGTCCCTGCTGGACGTCGGCTGCGGCCCGGGCACGGTGACCGCGGACTTCGCCCGCCTCCTCGCCGGCGGCGAGGTCGTCGGCGTCGACGCGAGCCCGCACGTCCTCGAGGCCGCGCGCGAGCACGCCGAGGCGCTCGGCTACGCCAACGTGCGCTTCGAGCAGGCGAACGCCTACGAGCTGCCCTTCGCGGACGACTCGTTCGACGTCGTGTACGCGCACCAGCTGCTGCAGCACCTGTCGGACCCGGTCGCGGCGCTGCGCGAGATGAAGCGCGTGGCGAAGCCGGGCGGCCTCGTGGCGGTGCGCGACGCCGACTACGCGGGCATGGCCTGGTACCCCGAGACCCCGGGCCTGACGGAGTGGAACGAGCTGTACCACGAGGTCACGCACGCGTACGGCTTCGAGCCGGACGCGGGCCGCCGCCTCATGTCGTGGGTGCAGGAGGCCGGGCTGGACGGCATCGTCCCGTCCGCGTCGTCCTGGTGCTACGCCACCCCCACCGACCGGCAGTGGTGGGGCGAGCTGTGGGCCGAGCGGTGCGTGGAGTCGAACTTCGCGATCCAGGCCAAGGAGTCCGGCCTCGCCGACGACGTCGCGCTCGAGCAGATCGCGCAGGACTGGCAGGCGTGGGCACAGGCGCCCGACGGCTGGTTCGCCATCCTGCACGGCGAGGTCCTGGCCCGGGCCTGACGTGACGGGCCTGATGTAGGCTTACATCATGAGCCATCGGACGCAGATCACCCTCGAGGACGCGCAGTACGCGCGCCTCCTCGCGGAGTCGCGGGCGTCCGGGCTCGGGCTCGCGGAGCTGGTGCGGCGGGCGGTGGACCGCGTCTATGGCGGTGCGGACGCCGACGAGTTCCTGCGGGCGCTCGACGAGAGCTTCGGTGCGTGGGACGGTGCCGACGTCGACGGCGCCGCGTACGTCGAAGCGGCCCGTCCGGCGCGCTCCGACCGGCTCGCCGAGTGGTGACGCCGGCGTGACCGTCCTCGTCGACACGTCGGTCTTCGTCGACCACCTGCGCGGCCGGGTCGAGGCGCGCGACGCGCTCGCCGCGGTGCGCCGGGAGGGCCACCAGGTGGTGGCGTCCGTGCTGACGCGGGCGGAGCTGCTGGGCGGCATGCGCTCGCCCGAGAAGGGGCGCACGCGGGCGCTGTTCCTGGCGGTCGGCTGGATCGACGTCGACCGCGAGATCGCCGACCGCGCCGGGGAGCTGGCCCGGTCGTACCGGCGCTCGCACTCCGGGATCGACCTGGTGGACTACGTGATCGCGGCGACGGCCGAGCTGTCCGGGGCGGCTCTGCTGACCCGCAACGTGAAGCACTTCCCGATGATCGACGGACTGGTCGCCCCCTACTGACCCGCCCCGCGTAACCTGGGCGCGTGCGCATCGCGAGATTCACCACCGGAGACGACCCCCGCTTCGCCCTCGTCCAGCAGGAGGGCGACCGCACGTACCTCGCCGTCCTCGGCGGCGACCCGATCTACATGCCGGCGATGCCGACGGGGGAGCGGATCGAGCTGGGCGACGGCGTCCGGCTGCTGGCCCCGGTCATCCCGCGGTCCAAGGTCGTGGCGGTGGGCAAGAACTACGCCGACCACGCGAAGGAGATGGGCGGCGAGGTCCCCGCGTCGCCGCTGCTGTTCTTCAAGCCGAACACCGCCGTCGTCGGCCCCGACGACCCGGTCGTGCTGCCGGAGTTCACGCGCGAGGTCAGCTACGAGGCCGAGCTCGCCGTCGTCATCTCGAAGGTGTGCAAGGACGTCGAGCCGGAGAACGTGCGCTCCTACGTGCTCGGCTACACCGTCGCGAACGACGTCACCGCACGGGACGCGCAGCGCACCGACGGGCAGTGGGCGCGGGCCAAGGGCTTCGACACGTCGTGCCCGCTGGGCCCGTGGATCGACACCGACCTGAACCCCGAGGACGTCGCCGTGCGCTCGCGCGTGAACGGCGAGCCCAAGCAGGACGGCCGCACCTCGGACATGGTCTTCGACGTGCCGTTCCTCGTGTCGTACATCAGCAAGGCGATGACCCTGCTGCCCGGCGACGTGATCCTCACGGGCACGCCCGCCGGCGTGGGCCGCATCGACCACGGCGACCGCGTGGAGTGCGAGGTCGAGGGCATCGGCGTCCTCGCCAACCCCGTCTTCCGGCGCGACTGAGGTGCCCGCGATCGCCGGCCTGCACGCCGACGCCCGCGAGGTGCTGCGGACCATGCCCGTGGTCGACGACGGGCAGCGCGCGCTGCGCGACCGCTTCGTGGCGCACCTCGACGCCCACGTGGACGGCGTGCTGCGCACCTGCCGCCCGGACCACGTCACGGCGTCCACGGTGGTGCTGTCGCCCGACGCCTCGCGCGTGCTGCTGACCCTGCACGCCAAGGCGGGGCGCTGGTTCCAGCTCGGCGGGCACGTCGAGCCCGGCGACGCGACGCTTCTCGCCGCGGCGCGTCGCGAGGCGTCCGAGGAGTCCGGGCTGGACGTCGACCTCGACCCCGTGCCCGTGCACCTCGACGAGCACGCCGTGCCGTTCTGCGGGCCCGATGGCGACGCCCACCACCTCGACGTGCGCTTCGTCGCCGTCGCGCCGCAGGGTGCGCGGCACGCCGTGAGCGACGAGTCGCTCGACGTGCGGTGGTGGCCCGTCGACGACCTGCCGAACCCGGACCTCACGACGATGGTCGGGCTCGCGGTGGCGCGGGTGCGGAAGTCCGACCCGCGCTGACCGCGCGGGCACCCCTGCCGTCCCTCCGGGACTGAGAGGACGACGACGCGTGGACGTGTACGAGGCCGTGGACAGCCGCCGGGCGGTGCGGGCCTTCAGCCCGGAGCCGGTGCCCCGCGAGGTGCTCGACCGCGTGCTGACCGCGGCCACCCGCGCGCCGTCGAGCGGCAACCTCCAGCCGTGGCACGTGTACGTCGTGACCGGGGAGCCCCTCGCCGAGCTGAAGCGGCGCGCGACCGCCCGGGCCCTCGCGGGCGACCCGGGTGACGAGCGGGAGTACCCGATGTACCCGGACGGGCTGGCCGCCCCGTATGCGGACCGCTTCGCCGCCGCGGCCGCCCAGCGCTACGAGGCCCTCGGCATCGACCGCGACGACCCGGACCGGCCCCGCAAGATCGCCACCCTGAACTCGGGGGCCTTCGGCGCCCCGGCGGTGCTGTTCTGCTACCTCGACCGGTCGATGGGGCCGGGGCAGTGGGCGGACGCGGGGATGTACCTGCAGACCGTCATGCTGCTGATGCGCGCGGAGGGGGTGCACAGCTGCCCCCAGGTGATGTGGACCATGTACCGCCGCACCGTCGGCGAGGTCGTCGGGGCCGACGACGGGCACGTGCTGCTCTGCGGCGTGTCCGTGGGGTACGAGCAGGACGGCGTGCCCCGGCTGCGGACGGGGCGCGCCGACCTGCGCGAGACGGTGAGCTTCGTCGGGGCGTGAGTGTCTGTCGGCCGCGGGTCAGGCCGGAGCGGACGTCCGCGGCTCGCGGTAGCGGTCCTCGTCGATCCCCGCCAGACGCGACGGGTGCACCTGGCCACCCAGGCCGTAGAACCGCTGGAAGCTCATGACGAGCGGGCGCCACCGGTCCGGGTCGATCCGGTCGGCGTGGCCCGCGAGCCGGATCGCGGGGTCGACCCAGACGCGCGTCACCTCCACCTCGACGGCGAGCTGCCGGGCGGCGTCCTCCCTCTCCTGCCCCACGTCCGCGGGGCCGCCGAGCGGGTGGACGCGTCGCACCACGGCCTCCAGGTGCACCCGGCACTCGGCCACGCGCTGCGGGCGCACCGTCGCGGACTCCAACGGCGTCAGCCCGGCCACGGCGAACTTGTCGGGCTCGTACACGTAACCCGCGCGGGCCTTCCAGGGCGAGACGTCGGCCCGCCCGGTCGTGAGGGCCAGCCGGTCCACATGCTCGACGACGTCCGGCGACGCCAGGTTCAGCACCACCTCCGGGTGCCGGCGCAGGTTGCGGGCCGTCTGGCTGCGCGCGCCGATACCGAGCACCGCGCTGCGGCCCAGCCAGAAGACCGACGACATCGGCATGAGGTTGGTGGAGCCGTCCTCGTTGGTCGAGCTCAGCAGCACGACGAGCGTGCCGAAGTACAGGATCGCGGGGTCGACGACGACGTGCTCGGTCGCGGCGGGCTCGGTGGTCTCGGTGGTCTCGGTGGTCTCCGTGGTCGCGGTGCTGGTCATGGGCACGACGCTAGGTCGGGCGCCCGCCGTCGTCCGGCGGGAATCGGACGTCGCGTGAGGCCTCCGCGCGGCGGCCGGCCGGGCGGCGATGCCGCCCGGCGGCGGGGGACAACTACGCTGGTCCCGTGATCCCCGCTGCAGGCTCCTCCGACGTCCGTGTCCGCTTCGCCCCGTCCCCGACGGGCATGTTCCACGTGGGCGGCGCCCGCTCGGCGCTGTTCAACTGGGCGGTCGCCAAGCGGCAGGGCGGCATCTTCGTGCTGCGCGTCGAGGACACCGACGCCGCGCGCAACAAGCCGGAGTGGGTGGACGGCATCCTGAATGCCCTCGCGGCGCTCGGCATGCACGCCGAGGACCCGACGTTCGAGGGTCCGTACTTCCAGTCGCAGAACGTGGAGAAGCACCGCGCGGCGTCCGCCCGCCTGTACGAGGCCGGCCGCGCCTACTACTGCGACTGCACCCGCGACGACGTCGCGGCCCGCACGGGCAACCCGCACTCCGGCTACGACGGCCACTGCCGCGACCGCGGCCTGGCGTACGAGCCCGGGCGCGCGCTGCGCTTCCGCACCCCCGACGAGGGCGAGACGCCCGTCGTCGACCTCATCCGCGGCAACCCCACGTTCCCGAACTCGGCCATGGAGGACTTCGTCGTCGCGCGCGGCGACGGCTCGCCCGTCTTCCTGCTCGCGAACGTCGTCGACGACATGGACGAGGGCATCACCCACGTCATCCGCGGCGAGGAGCACCTGCCGAACACGCCCAAGCAGCAGCTGCTGTGGGAGGCGCTCGGCGCGCAGCCGCCCACGTGGGCGCACCTGCCGGTCATCGTCAACGAGAAGCGGCAGAAGCTCTCCAAGCGCCGCGACAAGGTCGCCCTCGAGGACTACCTCGCCGAGGGCTACCTGCCCGACGCGATGGTCAACTACCTCATGCTGCTCGGGTGGGCGCCCGGCAACGACGAGGAGATCCTGCCGTTCGACGAGCTCGTCGAGCGCTTCCGTATCGAGGACGTCAACAGCGGGTCCGCGTTCTTCGACGTCAAGAAGCTGCTGTCGTTCAACGGCGAGTACATCCGCGCGCTGTCCGTCGAGGACTTCATCACCGCCGTCGACCCGTGGCTGCACGCCCCGAAGGCGCCCTGGACCGAGGAGCAGTACGACGCCGCGGCCTTCGCCGAGGTCGCGCCGCTCGCGCAGTCGCGCGTCGCGCTGCTCGCCGACATCACCGACAACGTCGACTTCCTCTTCCTCGACGAGCCGGTGGACGACGAGCGCTCCTGGGCCAAGGCCATGAAGGAGGGCGCCGCCGCGCTCCTCGCGGACGCCCGCGCGGCGCTCGCGGACCTCGCCACCTGGGAGGCTGAGCCGCTCAAGGAGCTGATCACCGCGGTGGGCGAGAAGCACGGGCTCAAGCTGGGCAAGGCGCAGGCGCCGGTGCGCGTCGCCGTCACGGGCCGCACCGTCGGGCTGCCGCTGTTCGAGTCGCTCGAGGTGCTCGGTCGGGAGCGGACGCTGGCCCGCGTCGATGCCGCGCTGGCGAAGCTGTGACCGCGCGCGTCGACGGGGTCCTGCTCGACGTCGACGACACGCTCGTCGACACCAAGGGCGCGTTCGCGAAGGCGCTCACGGCGGTGGCCGTCGAGCACCTGCCGCACGTCCCGGTCGACCGGTACCCGGACCTGCTGGCGCACTGGCGCTCCGACCCGGGCGGGCACTACAAGGCGTACACGCGGGGCGAGACCGACGCGCTGACGCAGCGTCGCCTGCGCGCCGACCTGCTGCACCGCACGTTCGGCGGCGAGCCCGTCACGGAGCACACCTTCGCCGACTGGGACGCGCTGTTCTGGGGCACGTTCGAGCGGTCGTGGGCGGCGTTCGACGACTCCGCGGCCGCCCTGGACGCGCTGCGCGACGCGGGCGTCAGGGTCGGCGTGGTGACCAACGCCGCGACCGAGCTGCAGGAGCGCAAGCTCGCCGCGTCCGGGCTCGCGGACGTGCCCGTGCTCGTCGGCGTGGACACGCTCGGCTACGGCAAGCCGCACCCCGACGTGTTCGTCGAGGGCGCCCGCCGCCTGGGCACCGACGTCGCGCGCACCGCGTACGTCGGCGACGAGCCCACCACCGACGCCCGCGCCGCTTACGACGCCGGCCTCCTCGGCGTGTGGCTCGACCGCCCCGGCGCCCGCCGCGACGACGAGCACCACGTGGACGCCGACGCCCTGCGCGCCGACGGCATCGTCGTGCTGCCCGGCCTCGCCGGGCTGGTGGACGCCCTCGGCCTCTGACGGGGGTTTCATCCTTCCCGGGGACGCCCGGCCGTGCCTAGCGTGGGACGTCGGTCCGACGAGGAGGTCAGGCCATGGGCGCACACGCGTTCCGGGGCGGGATCGGGGGCGCGCGGGCGCTCGCCGGGATGGCGGCGGCGGGTGCGCTGGCCGTCGCCGTCGTCGCGACCGCACCACCGGCGACCGCGGCGGTCGTGGACCGCGGCACCTACTCCGACACCTACGCCTACGAGTACGGCGACTGCGGCTACCCGGTGCAGGTGGAAGGCGAGCGGTCCGGCCGGTACTCGGTGCGCGAGGGCGGCCCGCGTGACGACCCGACCCTGCTGTTCGGCGACGTCTACTCCTACTCCGAGGTGCACACGCGCACGGACACGGGGGAGCAGTTCGTCGTGCGGGGTCACGGGACCACCCGTGACGTGGCGGCGACACGGACGGACGACGGGCTGGTCCGGGTCCGGAGCCTCGACGCCGGCCAGCCCTTCGTCGTCGCCACCACGGACGGGCGGGTCGTGGCGCGCGACCGGGGCGCGATCCGCTCCACGTACGTGCTCGACGCCGATGGGCAGTTCGTCGAGCTGCTGGACCAGCGGGTCGCGGGGCCCCACCCGGGCTTCGACTCGGGGATCTGCCGAGCGGCGGGCGAGCTGGTCGGCACCGGTTCGGGGGAGCGCCTGACGGCCCGGCCGGCGGGCACGACGGCGTCGCCGCTCGGCTACCAGGAATACCTGCCGCCCGGGTACGGGGACGAGCCGCGGCCGCTGCTCGTGGCGCTGCACGGCTTCGACGAGGGCGGCGACGGCTCGGCCGCCGCGCTGCCGAACCTCCTCGCGACGGGCGTCCCGTGGCTGATCGACGTCGACGGCTGGCCGGCCGACCGGCCGTTCGTCGTCCTCGCGCCGCAGCACGACTTCCCCGCGGACGACCCCGCCTACGCCGCCTGTGGCGAGGGGCCGTGGTTCGGGTCGTGCGCCGCCAGGGTCCAGCACGACCTGGGGCACCCGGCGGGCACCTCCCCGTGCACCACCCCGGCCGAGGTGCGCGGCTTCCTCGAGTACGCCCTGGACGCCTACGACGTGGACCCGAGCCGTGTCTTCCTCACCGGCCTGAGCTGCGGCGGCGTGGGGCTCTGGGAGTACCTGGCGCAGGGCGACGGGCCAGCCGTGCGCGGCGCGGTCCCGATCGCGACGGACGGCAGGCCGTCGTGGGACGCGGCGGGCTGCGACCTCGCGGGCACCGCGACCTGGGTGTTCCACGGCGACGCCGACGACGTGATGGACCCGCTCGGCGCGACGCAGACCGTGGCGCACCTGCAGGGGTGCCCGTCCCCGCCGGCACGGGAGTCTCGGCTGACGGTGTACCCCGGCGTGGACCACGACTCCTGGTCGCGCACCTACGACCTCACTGCCGGCAACGACATCTACGCCTGGATGCTCGGCCTGCCCTGACCACCGAGTTGTCAGGACCAGGTGGACAAAGACCTGCACGAGGCCCTGACAGCTCGCTGGGCAGTACGAGTTGTCAGGACCACGGGGCCAGGAACCTGGTCCTGGCCCTGACAACTCGCTCAGGGGGTGAGCAGCAGGACGGCGGAGAGGCCGACCCCGCTGACGACGACGGCGCCCGCCGCGCCGAGCACGAGGGGCCGGCGGGCGGTGCGCGCCAGGCGCGGCACGTCCACGCCGGTGCCGAGGGCGAACATCGCGGCGACGAACAGGATCGTCGTGAGCTGCTGGGCGGTGTCGGTGACGACGTCGGGCAGCAGGCCGGTGCTGCGGACCAGCACCGCGGCCAGGAAGCCGAGCACGAAGCCGGGCACCAGCGGGGCGCGCCGGCCCGCCGGCACGTCGGCCTGCGCCTGCGTGAGCGCGGTCCGGCGCCCGCGCACGGCCCCGACGCCGGCGACCAGAGGCGCGAGCAGCACGACGCGCGCCAGCTTGGTGACGGTGGCGGTGGCCAGCGCCGCGGCCGAGACGGTCCCCGCGGCGGCGACCACCTGGGCCACCTCCTGCACGCTGGCGCCGATCCAGAGCCCCGCCTGGTGGTCCGTGAGGCCCAGCGCGCCCGCCAGCGCCGGCAGGGCGAAGATCGCGATCGTCCCGTAGACGGTGACCAGGGCGAGGGCGGCGGCGACGTCGTCGCGCAGCCGGGCCTGCCCGGCGGGGTCCGCGCCCGGGTCGCGCTCGAGCACGCTCGTCATCGCGGAGACGGCGGCGGCGCCGCAGATCGAAAACCCGGTGGCCACCAGCAGCGCGGTGGCGCGCGGGACGCGCAGGAGCCGGCCGAGGCCGAGGATCGCGGCGAACGTGCACGTCACGGTGACGACCACGACGGCGATGCCCCGCCAGCCCAGCGCGAGCACGTCCGGGATCGACAGCTGCAGGCCGAGCAGCACCACGCCGGCCCGCAGCACCGTGCGCGCTGTCCAGTCCGTGCCCGGGCCCGTGCGCTCGACGAACCGTGCCGCTCGACCCGCCCGCGGCACCACGCGGCCGAGCACGGAGCCGACAACCGCGCCCACCAGGAGGGCGAGCACCAGCGGGGACACCGCGCCGCCCGTCACGGGGGCGAGGAGCCGGCTGACGCCGAGCAGGACGGCGGTGGCGACGGCGGCGAGCGCGAGGCCCGGCGTCAGGCGGGCGAACCGGGCCGAGGTCGGGGTCCCGGAGCGGGGCGGGGTGGTGAGGGCGGTGGGCACGTGACCAGGCTCGCGACCCGCGGGGCACGGCGGAAGCGCCAGGTCCCGATCGATCCATAGACTGACGCTATGGCAGAACGTCCTCCGCTAGCCGCCCTCGAGCTGCTGGTCGCCCTCGACGCGCACGGGTCGATCAGCGCGGCCGCCCGCGCGGCCGGGGTCTCGCAGCCGACGGCGTCCGCCGGCCTGCACCGGCTCGAGCGCCGGCTCGGCCTCGAGCTCCTCGCTCGCGGCCCGCGCGGCACCGCGCTCACCCAGGCCGGGCACCGCGTGGCGGGCGCGGCGCGCGACGTCGTGGCCGCCGTCGACCGCTTCGAGGCCGCAGCCGCGGCGCTGCGGTCCGCGCCGGTGGCCGGGCTGCGCGTCGCGGCGAGCCTGACGATCGCCGAGTACCTCGCGCCGCGCTGGCTGGCCGCGTTCGCGCGGGCCGAGCGGGAGCACGGCGCGACGCCCGAGGTGGAGCTCGTCGTGCGCAACTCCCGCGAGGTCATGGAGCTCGTGCTCGACGAGGGCGCGGAGATCGGCTTCGTGGAGAGCCCGACGGTGCGGCGTGGTCTGCGGTCGCGCACGGTGGCGCACGACGAGCTCGTCGCCGTCGTCGCGCCCGGTCACCCCTGGGCGCGACGACGGTCCGTCGACCCGGACCTGCTGGTGACGGGCCGCCTGGTGCTGCGGGAGGCCGGCTCCGGCACCCGCGACGTGCTGGAGGACGCGCTCGGCCAGGCCGGGGTGCGGCTGCCGGCGCAGGTCACCGCGCTGGGGTCCACCTCGGCGGTGAAGGCGGCGGTGCGGCACGGCGAGGGGGTCACGGTGCTCTCCGCCCTCACCGTCGCCGACGAGGTCGCCGGCGGCCACCTCGCGACGGTGCCGATCTCCCGGCTCGACCTCTCGCGCCGGCTGCGGGTCGTGTGGCGCGACGGCGCGACGCTCTCCGCCCCCGCCCGGCGACTCGCGGCGGTGGCGGGGGCGCGCTAGCGCCTGGTCGCCCGGTAGGCGTGCGTGACGTACGGCAGCTCGATCTCGGCGCGGCCGGCCAGCGCGGGGTGCGTGGCGACCAGCGCGTCGACCTCGGCCAGGCGGGCCGCCCGCTCGTCGTCGGGCAGCGTCAGCAGGTAGCTGCGCGTCCCGGCGAGCATGCGCAGCGCCCCGGCGGGGACCCGGTCGGCCCAGCGGAAGGTGCCGGCCTCGACGGGGGTGAACCGGTCGCCGAGCCCCGTCAGGGCGCCGTTCCCCGCCGCGGGCTCCAGGAGGTCGCCGCGGTGCAGGATCTCGCCGAACCGGGCGACCCAGTCGACCTCGGCGTCCCGGTCGTTCCAGGCGACGCCGAGAGTGCCGCCGGGGCGCAGGACGCGGGCGATCTCCGCCGCGGCGGCCTCGGCGTCGAACCAGTGCCACGCCTGCCCGACGAGGACGGCATCGACCGACGCGTCGTCCAGCGGCACGGCCTCGGCGGTGCCCTGCCGGGTCGTGACGCGCGGCAGGCGCGCGGACAGCTCGGACAGCATCGAGGGGGAGAGGTCCACGGCGACCAGCTCCGCGCCGGGGCCGGCGACGTCGGCGGCGACCGCGGTGAGCTTGCCCGTGCCCGCGGCGAGGTCCAGCACGCGCCGCGGGCGGGCGGGCAGCATCCACGCGACGGCCTCGCGCGGGTACGAGGGCCTGACCTGCGCGTACACGTCGGCGTCCCGCTCGAAGGACGCGGCGCGGTCGGCCTGCGCCTGGGGGTCGGCGACGCGGACGGCGTCGGTAGGGGCGGCCGGCGAGGGCGTGGGGGAGGTCATGGGGCGAGCCTTCCATGGCGGGCGGCCCGGGTGACGTACGGCACCCCGCGCGCGTTTTGGACGACGGTCCGGGATCCGGTAATGTTCTCTGACGTTGGGCCTGACGCGGTCGCTCCGACGATGTCGGAATTGCCGAGAAGGTCGGACCCATTGGGGTATGGTGTAATTGGCAGCACTAGAGATTCTGATTCTCTCAGTCTAGGTTCGAGTCCTGGTACCCCAGCGCTACTCCCTCCGGTCGCTTTCAGCGGTGCGGGGGGTGTGCACGGCACGGAGTCCTTCGGGACGTCCGAGTCATAGGCCCCCATCGTCTAGCGGCCTAGGACGCCGCCCTCTCACGGCGGTAACGCGGGTTCAAATCCCGCTGGGGGTACGCAGGTCGACCGTCGCCGGTCGATCGCCAGGTCAGCGCCTCGCGGCGCGGACCAGTTCCAGGCCCCCATCGTCTAGCGGCCTAGGACGCCGCCCTCTCACGGCGGTAACGCGGGTTCAAATCCCGCTGGGGGTACAGAGCACGAGGCCCGGTCCGTCAGGACCGGGCCTTCGTCGTTCCCGGACGGGTCCTGCCGCGGCCCGCGCCCCGTGACGTGTGATCGGGTCAGAGGAAGGGCTCCGGCACGCTGCCGCCGTCGCTGGTCGGGTGCTCGTGCCGCGCCCCGGTGGGCGTCCAGTTGACGGGGTGCGCGCCGGGGCTGGGCTGCGCCTCCGGGGGGCGCGGCGCCGGGGCGGCGGGCTGCACGGCGATCGGCTGCGTCGTCGGTCGTGGGCCCTCGGGGTCCGGGCGGCCCGGGACGATCGTCGGCCTGCCGGGGGTGCGGCCACCGGAGCCACCTCCGCCCGAGGGCGCATCGTCATCGTCGTCGTGCGACCGGCCGGGGGTGAAGAGCGTGTCGCACAGGGTGCGGTACGTGGCGTCCGGGTGCGGGACGTGGTTGATGGTGCGCAGGGCCTGGTCCTGGCCGGCGGACTCCATGTCGAAGCGCCCGTACCCGAGGACCTGGCCCAGCGGGCTGCGCGAATAGCCCATGTCCGTGACCTTCTTCAGCGGCATCATCGCCACCTTGTGCACCACGAGCCCGTACAGCAGCAGGAGTCGCTTGTCGGTCGCGACGAACCACTCGTAGCGCCACTCGAGGCACTTCCACGCGAGGTGGCTCGCGACCAGGAGCCAGGCGAGCCACAGCCACTGCGCGGTGGGGCGCACGTCGAGCGGCGTGGACATGACGATCGCGCCGACCAGGAGGAACACGCCGACGGTCAGCGCGATGGGGCGCAGGAGGACGGCCCAGTGCCGCCGGGTCGCGACGATGACGTGCTCGCGCGGGAGCACGTACCGGCGCAGGTGCCCGTGCGCGCGGATGGCGTCGCGCTGCCGGGGCTCCTCGGTGACCACGGGCCGGCTCAGGACGCGATGGTGGAGAAGAACTGCACGAAGCTGGAGATCGTGTTGGCGATGAAGTCCCAGATCGACGTGACGATGTTGCCGGCTCGGTCCGGGTCGTTCACGATCGCGAAGATCAGGAAGATCACCACGATCCAGATCAGCAGGGTCTTGGCCTTCGCGGGCATCAGGTCCTCACGCCTCTCGGGTCTCGGGGCAGAGTTGCCCCACCAGCCTGGAGCGTACTGACCTGGGCCGGGGCCCGACAGCACCGGGCCCGGCGCGCCGCGTCGGTACGCGGCGGCCGGGCC